>JANMNK010000164.1:0-3793 GCA_031373875.1 Pirellulaceae bacterium
CGACATGACGCTTCTGCCTGCCGAATCCGTGATCGAGAACGAGACTTCATCTTCGGCATTGAAGATTACCCTGCAAGTTAAACCCACATCGCAACAGATGGATGGCACTTAGATTCATCGGCGCTTTTAGGTCTGGGCATCGGAACCGTGGAGCCGTGTAACATAAGCCATTTCACGAATCAATGACTCCTGACACCTTTGTTTTTTCCGAGGACGCCCCCAAGTACGCAAACTACCAATCAAAGACTCCTGACACCTTTGTTTTCTTGACACCTTTGTTTTCTTCCTGCGGATAATTGAGCGTCGAATATTTTCCCACTCGTCATTGCGAATCCAAAAACAACAACGACAGCCATGAGAATGCTCACGAATAAAAAAATACACGCATACCTCGAGCATTTCATGGAAGTGACCCTATATCGGAAGGTATCCAAGTACCGGGTTCTTCAACATTGATTCGAGTTCCCGCGATGACTGGTTAACGATGCTGTGTGTCCCCATTGTCTCGTGCGCCCAACGACCAAAGTTGCTTGTTAGATGATATGTCCGTTGCGATTTCTTGAGTTTTGACATCGACAACGGCAATTAAGTCGTTGTCTGAACACGCCAGCGTGACAATCTGTTCATTTATTAACGCCCGCAATTTGTATTGTGGTTTTTCGCAATCGTGTTTGAAAATCGCTGATGTCCTAAGCATGCTGCCTGGTATCGTGCAACTAATGCGTCCCGTTCGGAAGTCAGAACCAATTGCATCCACTGAAACCGAAATGCCGTTGGATAATCGTATTATGATCTCAGGCCTCGGGTAAAAACTCATTTCTATCGCAACAATCAAGCAGACCGCTGCCAGCATCCCAAATGTGAATTGCGTACGTTTTCTCTTAGATATTTGCATTGCAAACTGCACTAACGCTTGTCATAGACCGCAAATGGTGTGTCCCCATTGTTTTCAAAACTTCGTCAAAACCAAATCACACCGAAAAACAAGAGCTGGTCAAGACTATTGTCTGTCACTAATGTTTTACGTTTGGATCTCATTGCTGCTCGAAATCTTTGAATGTCAATCGCGGGTTACAACAATTGCCAGGTCCCAAACTCCTGATTTGGTGGAGTGAATGTAACGGAACCCAGTTTTACCAGCGTGCGTAGGCGGAGATAAGCTTCCCAATCCTGTCGATTTTCCCAAGCGTGGAAGGGCGGCTCCTCGGAACATACTACTTCGCCTTCGATTTCTGCAAGATCGAGCGTAGAGTATGAAGGATTAGGAGGCGGGCTGCGTCTCAACTGCTGGCCACCAATGTAATCACGAATTACCCAGCTACCTTGCCCATCTTTCGACAAATGGACGAGCCTGCCCTCGCAGATGCGCGGGCAATGTACTACCGCAACGTTATGGACCCCACCATGATTATTGTAATGAATTGGCATGTGCACCCCTCAGCAATAAAAAAACTCTTCCGGCAGTCCCCGCAGAGAACTAAATCTCATTCATTCGCGACTACACTTTTAATTTTGTGTAAAAACGCAATCGGACTCGCGTCTCTAGTGGCCTTCAATTCCTTATGGAGGTTAATAGTCTCGAAAACAACGCGCGTACCTTGTAGAGTTAGACCAGCCGAGAATCCAATCAGGGCTCCTGCATGGGGATCAATTGAGCTCCCGATCACTGTGCCGATCAACGTATTCCATAGATTGACGTCCAACAAAGTTCCAAACGCTCCCTTGATTAACTTGATTCCATGCTTTTTTGTAACGTCTTCGAATTCGTCAATTCGGAGATTTATATCGTCCTTAATAAATGCCAATGACTTTCCACTCATTTCTGCATCAAGCCAATGCAGCATTCGTTTCAATTGGCGAACTGCATTTGGATCCTCACGAATTGCACCGACGTGTTCCCAGCTCAATTGATCTTCGTCAATCCATTGAATCGAGTCCAATGACGCAATCACCATGGAGATATCTCCTTCGCGATACATTTGCTTTAAGCTTGCCTCACCAGCAACGTAGGTCTGTATTGGTCGGGAAGTCATGCGTTGCAAAATTGGAACAATAAGTGACGAATAAAACGCGGCGAATTGCGATTCAAAATCCGGAGAGGTCAACTTTGTTTCAACCTCTTTGAGTTTTTCCTTTCGAGCATCTGTATCTGTGATTCTAGATGCCATCTGTCCAATTATCGTGTCGACCAATCCGAGCGCAATCTTCTCGTCAATCGTGCCGGTTCGGATTCCGATCGACCCAGGAATACTTCTATCTAACGTCCATACTCGATCAAAGAATAGTGATGCGGTTTTAGGTCGCGCGACAGCGACTGTAATACTATTCATTTTATCAATCGGTTCCCACTTTTTCCGTTTCATCTCCGCGGTCATTTCGATCGCGGTTGCGAGCCTATCTGGATCACCCTCGTTCAACAGTTTTTCCAAGCTGGGATCCTCTTTAAGGTCCTCAACCAAATCCTTTATCTCTGCTGTACGAACGCTGCTTATAACAATATGCTTAGCCAGTGCAAGTAAGGAGTCCGGGTGGTAAACATTGCCAGCTCCGCTGGTGAATCGTTCCACGGAAATGCGCTTTGCCGCCAATAAATCCCAAACAATCGCTCCTACATCGAACGGCGGTCCCTTAGTTAATGCACTCGAATCCGATTTCCAGGTGAGTAAATCGTCGACACTGCAGCCCACTATCGTGGACACTTCTTCCAAGCTGCTTACTTCGCCCAGTGCCACGATCCTTTTTGCTATTTCGTCTGACATTTATACTATCCATTCCACTTTGGAAAATGCATTCTTAGGGTTCAAATCGTATCAAGCCACGTCTTTGTCTTCGGTCTGCAATCCATTTCAGCAGGGAATTTGCGGGAGATCTGCGGTGACACACACACACTTGTCATTCTAGCAAAACATCCGGCAAAAGGAACGCAATTGTAAGTTCCCAATCACCGCTGATTGTTCGGTGGATGGCCAGGCTGCGCTGCCGTCGCGAGCGAGTCTTTGATGGAATTCATTTTGGGTACGTGCGAAAGTGATCGGTAGAAGACGTTTTTGGCGATTCGGTGCCGCAAGCATTCTGTTATCCTACGGCCAAGGTTCAATGCACTGCTGTAGAACTGCTGGACGAAGCTTTATGCGGTCAGCAATTCGCTGGGTTTGGCGTTGTAGCGACGGTCGCGGGAGCGGTGGGAGTCGATTTCTTGGGGGTTGCCGGCCACGGTCATGAACAAGCGACCGAATTCCATTACCAACTGGCACCAGACTTCGCCACTCAGTCAATGATAAGGCGTGTTCCCAAGCGTTCCCACGCTGAGAGCAGCTGTTTGGCAGTAAGCTCAAGGCAACCTGATTCGATATCGTATTCGAATTCGCGATCCGCGTGATCGATCGCGAACTGTTCGCGTCCCATGTAACGGAGGAAGCCCTCCGCCAGAAGCGAAACAGCTCGGCATGCAGTTCGGTTTCATCCATCTCGTCCACAGCGCGGACCTTCGGCATAACAGTCTCCCAACTGAGGCAAAAAGGATCTCAAAATCACCGGTGTCTACGAACGAGCCGTCGATTTGATTAACAACCGGGTATCGAGCGAGACCGAATGCAACAGGTCTCTATCTGCAGGGGTACACGCAAACTAGGCGAATAGACGAATCGATTGTGAGAAAAACTTCGCTAAGACCGAGTCCAAAGACAAAACACGCTAATTCCACGAGGCAAGGGGCTAGAGTCGATTAAGGCAATTCATCATAGGTGCGCTAGAATTGGCAAGGCCTCGCGTGCCTACAATTAGACGTTTTCGC
>JANMNK010000195.1:0-7036 GCA_031373875.1 Pirellulaceae bacterium
ACCGTTCGCCATCGCTGACGCCGCCGATACCGCCACCTGCGACAGGCACGCGAATCATGAGGCCTTGAGGAAGCTGCAGTCGGTAACCGCTGTCGAATTCAAAATGAACGATTCCACTGTCCAAATCGGTAATCGTAAAACCATCGCCGTCGATGATCTGATCGCCAGCCGGTGCCGTAATCACGTATCGATCACGGTTATTGATTTTGACTTCATAAACGCGATCGTTTTTCCAAACGCCTGCCAAAGGCGTCAGAACGATTTCGTTATTGGTTGCGTTGTAATCAAAGGTGTAATCGAACCCTTCGGTCAACATGCGGCCATTTTCGAAAACGGTGACGGCAGTTCCTGGCAATCGGATGCCGGATACATTCGGTCCTACAACCGATGGATCGTCGATTCCAATTCCTGGAAATGGATCAGCTTCTTCGAAACCATCTTGCAATTGGATTCGGAATTCAGGATAGCTGCCCGAAGTCAACTGAATCGTCGACACCGATGGGTCGCGATCATTGTTTCCGGCATCGTTATCGATGGGGATGATCGAAACAGCAGAGGGCCCGACGAAATCGGATCGATCGAGTGCACCACGATCTTTAAATACGTCAGCACCCAAGCCGCTTGGTGGTGCGACAGTCGGATCGTCAACTCGCAATTGGCCTGTTGCATCCAATGAAGGAGCGAGAACCGGCGAAACAGCAATTCCCATCGCTTGCTTGATGGTTTTGAATGCTTCGCGTTCAGCCAAAGAATCGAGGCTGCTATCGATCAATCGAGAAAACTTCTCTGGGAAGAATTGGCTGGATTGAGCGTCGACAAATAGGTCAACTCCGGTGGTGAATTCAAAGTTAAAATCGAGTCCCGAATTTGGAATATTGGTCGGACCTGTTTCGATGCCTTCACCCAAGCGATTTCTCGCTTGTGCTCGCTCGACGTATTGATAAATCGAACCACCAGCGACGACCTGACCGGGCTTAGGATGCACGTTGGCCGCCGTTCCAAACGGAGCGGGGAGGCCATTTGCTTCCCTCGTTTCTTCGTTGACAATTGGGGTTTGCACGTTAACCATGACGTTGTTGAGCAACGTTGGGCTAGAACCGTGCGATGCAAAAATGCCGGTTTCAGGCAATAACTGATCGAGGTTATAGTTTTCGTTGAAATCGGGGTCAACGATGATATTGCCGCTACTAAAAATGTAGGCAGCGTTTTGAACGACGACAAACTTTTCGGTCGTACCGTCACCCGTAGACGTGGTCGGCGCTCCATTCAGTAACAGACCCGGCGACAACAATCGATCGTGACCAATGCCTTGCGAAGAGTGCGTTGGAAAACCACCGTCCAATCGTCGTCCAAACAACCTCAAACCACCTTCAACACCCGACATACCGCCTAAAGCACGCGCTGAAACAGGAGCGAGTGGAGAAGCAAATCCACCGACTATTGTGTTACTCAGTTGTTGAGCATTTGGCAGCGGCGTTGGCCAATTTGCACCGTTGCCGTTAATCGCGCCAGCGATTGCGCGTGCCACGTCCGAAACTCGATACTCGGGGTCCAAGAAAATCGGAACATTCCCCGCAGTGAACCCACCATCAAAGGAAAATTCAAAAGTTCTAGTATTGACTTGAGTTGCTGCGAAGTCGGGGACTTGAGCGATTTGGAATGTATCGCCGTCGGCGTAGGCAGTAACTGCTTCCGCCGTAATCGTAAACTGTTGAGCATGCAGAACAGTTACCGAGATCGTGTAATTTCCGGTCGTCGCGGAAGGTTTGCGATTCGACAAAGACAACGGGTCATAAGTGGTGTTGCCCACTCCGCTCACCGCAACATAGTAAACTCCGGGCGTGGTTGCGGTGAAATCGATGTAAGGATCCAGGGCCGCAGCTTCGCCAGGTGCCGGCGCGTTGTTGCTAATCGTTCGAGAAAGGCCTTGAGCATCCGTAAACGATTGAACGCGACCTTGACTATCGAAAATCTGAATTGCCGAATCGAGTGTATCTGGCAACGAGTCAATATCCAGTTGGACTCGGTCACCTATATCCATTTTAAACTTATAGATATCGACATCTTCGCTGGCAGACGCACGGAATTGAGCACTATCGCCGATCGTTCCGTTCACGACGTAACTTGCTGGACTATGGCCCGTACCTTGCCATGTTTCGATAGCAGTGTCGAGCGTGTCATTTGTTTCCGCGGCTACGGTGTCGCCATCAAAGCTGGCCCGACCATCATTACCATAGATCGTGTTGTTGACGACGCGAGCGAACGGTTGAGTCGTATCCGCAATGACTTGACGGATATCCCATGGATTACTACCAGCTACCGGTAGCCACCACAGCATCGTCGCACCTTCGAGATACAGGGCAGGCCGGTCGAAGATATTCGGATAGCCAATTGACGATGGTAGACCTTGAACTGGCGGCAACAGCGATGCGGCAACAGTCGCGGTTAACGATTGCGTGGTCCCATTGGTGACATGAGTACTTCCGAGAATCGAATCCCGTAGAGTATGGACTGCTTCGATTGCGGTGCTACCAAACGGCGTTGGTGGATCGCCACCGAAACGCAGGTAGAAGTCGCCGGTATCTTTGCGATAATAGACAGGAATGTTGTTTGCATTGTGACCGTTTCCTTGAACAACACCACTGCCCCCAACAAGCGGTTGACCGCCAGCGATATCTTCGAATTCATACCGAACGCGATTGCGACCGGAATCAATGACCATCACATCGCGATCGTCGATAAACGATCCAAAATGCGTCCCAAACACATTTGTCTCAAAGGATGGATCCGTCACTGGTATGAACCTTGGCGAAATCATCCAAATCGGCATTTCCCCTTGGATATGAACTCCGCCTAAGCCGCCGCTTTCCAAGACATTGTTCGCAACAATAATGCCCGCAGCAAAACCGCCACGCAAGTCGTTATTCAATTCACGCAAATTGCGAACGACTCCACCGGTCGTCACCGTGTTCGGGCGAGCTTGCATGATCGTACCGAGTGGCGAACCTGCCAATGAATCGCGTGGATCAGCAATACGTTTACGAGGCTCACTCCAAATACCATAATCACGTGAATGTCGAATCGTATTGTTCTGTATCAAGACCATCGACTGATCACGGTTTGAATTGAGATCAGCAATTCCGGATTGATAGATAGCTTCGATCCCACCCCAAGTTCGTGTCGCCGGAACAGTACCCACCGAACGCGATCGTATAAAGACCGCGCTGTCCGTCGCCGTTGAGCCAACGTCGGCAATGACAATCTTGAGCGTGTGCTCGCCCGTGCCAATTCCAGCAGCCCTGAGGGACAAGGTCCTGGTAAAGCCGTCGAATCCAAATAGATTGAGGAAACGACCAGCGTCGTTCGGATCGTTATTTACATAGCGAGTCGCATTCTTTGAACGATTGATGTTCGAGCTGTTAATCTCGTCGGTGCTTCCTGGTACCAAAGCATAGTTAACGCCGTCGATAAGAACCGCCAAAACGTCTTGGCCAATCGCTTCGTTGTATTCTTCGGAAGCGAAAATCAGATCAAGATACAGATCGCCACCAACGGTCCCGTTGCCGAACTGGAATTTCATTTCCAAGCTCGTTGCATCTTGGGTGACCACTCCTAGAGCTGAATCTGTACTTGCATCGCCCGTACCCGTTGACAGGCCGGATGAGTTATCGCTTAGGTTTGGACCAACGCCCGAATTGACATCGCCGTTGGACAAGAGGATGCCTTGATCATCGCCCCATGAAACGAGTGCGGCAGACGATGCACCACCGCTATAAACGGCTGGGAACGTCGCGTTAATACCGGTTCCGAATATCGTGTCTCGCAACAGATTCGCGTCCGACGAAACTCGATCGATGACAAGTCCCTTTGGCGAATAAACTTTGAAATCGCCCGATGCGTTTCCAATCAGTTGAACCCGATTGCCAAGAATTGCGGCACCCGAAGTTACGCCACCACTCGACGCAGCTTGCACTCTCAATCGTGACTGGATGCTCGGATTGTTAATCGCATCGCGCATTTTGCGAGCGATCAGTCCGTCAGAATCATTCTTGGTGAACACGATCGGAGCATTACCGAGCCCGACGGAACCGTCCAATGTGAATTCAAAGGTGATGGTCGTTGCACCGTCAGAAATCTTGAACGTATCGCCGTCTTCCAGATCGCTTCCAAAAGGTGCAATCAATGTGAACGACTGCGAAGCGCGATCATTGGTGTCGAATGATTTTGTCAGATTGACACTGCCGGTTGCGTCCGAGACGAAGAAATTTTCGCCTTTGCGAATTTCTAACTGATATTCACCAGACAAAATTGTATTCGCTGGGACGTTCGCACCGACATCGCTAGCGCCCGATGGTGCGTTGATAATCGTTTCACCTCGTTCAGCGAAACCGATAATCAGATTGTCGATATGTACGCCAGCACTGGCGTTCGCCGTGGTGCCATTGGTGTTGTACCGGAAGACCAATCGAAGTCCATTTTGACCACCGAATCCTGCCAAGTTACCAACCGCCTGTTGCCAACCACCCGCTTGCAAGTTTGTCGGAGCGCCGGGACGATTGCTGGCAAGCAGAGTATCTACGCCACTGGAGTTGCGAACCAAGACGTCAAAACTGTCACTGCCAGTCGACTCTAAGTTGTAGTTGAAATAGAAGTTTGGCAAATCTTCGGCAGAGTAGTTGCCCAAGTCAAACGCATTCGAGACGAGATCGCCACGAGCGCCGCCGGTTTGCGTGATGGAACCTCCAGCGAACGATTCGAAACTAAACGTCTCGGCACCTTTGTGGCCCGGAACGCCAGCTTGGCTACTGGAAACGTGCCACAAGTTGCGCGGGTTGGACGAAGTGCCTACGAACGTTCGATCGAGCAAGTGAGGAATGATTGGTGCTGCCGCTGTCGAACCGCCGAAACCATCAATGAAGTCGTCAGCAATTCGAATTACTGAGTTCACGGGTTCGCGTCGGACTGCAGGACCGGTCATTTCGCCGGGTCTGCGATTCGCTGGCATGACAGCGACCAAATATGTCCCGTTCCGAAGAAGCACGTTGCCGATGTACGGATCGTTCGGGCCAATGCTTCCTCGGGTCAAATCGGTCAAATCGCTCGGAGTTAGCGGAGCCGAGCGGTCGTCGACCAAGTTACTGTTGGTACCGACGTAAACCAATTCGAAGCTTTCGGCAAAGCCGCCGCCACTGACTTCGTAAATCGCCAAGGTCGTATCCGGTCGGTTCATGCCGTCGGCATAGTCCATGTCGAAAACTACCGACTGGTATTGCTGGCCGCCTTGATTGAGCAGGCCGTTGTTCGTCAGGTCCAAACGGTAGTAATCAATATCACCGTTTGACAACCGACCACCAATACTGATCCGGCCTTGCTCGCTCTGTAGCAGATTGCCAACGTATTGGGGACGAACACCGGTAACTCCACTAATTGGAGTCGAGTTCGATGTAAATGCTCCCGCATTTTCGTCTTCTTGAATTTCACCGGTCAAAGGTGAATCGCCAGGCAAACCAATCGTGTGAACTCCGTTGGTTGCATATCGAATATCAGCAAACTGAACCGTCGATCCAGCAAACTCTTGAGCTTCGCGCATCCGCAATTGAGCTTCGTAGGAACCGCGAGTTAGCCCGGCGTTGAAGTTCTCGATATTGATGCTTGATGAACGTACTCGGAAGTAGAAGGTGCTTCGAGATCCAAAATTGCCTGGCAAAACAACTCGCAGACCAGGATCTCTTGGATTAGTCGTACCATCTTCTTTGACCAATCCCGCTGCGGTGCTTCGCACGCCGACCGTTCGCGTTGGCAATGGATTTACCAGCAGCGGATTGATCAAAGGCGACTTGAAAATGGAGTTTGGAGAAAAGATTTCGCTGGTGCTGTTATCGCTACGAGCCAGCAAGTTGCCTTCAGCGTCAAGCAATTCGACGACCATGTCCGATGTCATCGCGGTCAAATCGACGTCGATCCAAACTTCGGTGCCAGCAGCCGCCGTAAAGCTGTATGTGTCGACATCTTCCGCTTGACTCAACACGCCGCGAGCAATGAATCCCATGCGGAGATTCTCGTCACTATTCGAAGCGTTTTGTGCCAAGTTGCCGAGGAATTGCGCATTGACAGTTGTCGAGTTACGTCCCGGAGCAATGGCATCGGGCGCTTCTAATTCGAGAACTGTACCGACGTTGCGGTCGTGAGTATTTTGGTCAATCAAGATCCCACGCCAGTCGGCCGGTCGCGGAATCGATCCTATACCATTTCCGTTGGTATCTGTTTGTGGATTGCCGTCCGGTTGGAGTCCAGCACCCACCGTGTCATCATGGAAACTCGTCAAGACAACGGGGAATCCTGGTTGCCCCAGGACTTCTATCCTGCCGCCAACACGATCGTCATCACCATTGCGAACCCCAGTCGCGGTCAATCCAGTTCCAGCGTAGGTATCAAAGTTTGAACCATAACCTTGAAACTTAGCTACCAACGATTCGTTGGTAGAGCTACGTAATAGCAAACCACCTTGGTGGTGCAAGTTTTCAACGGTCACGTTATCGAACAGGACGTGAACGATGTCCGTATCGTCCCAAATGCTTCGGGTTGTGAGAATGTCGCCCCGCAGCTCCAAACCATTCATGCCGTTGAGGGCCATGCGGTTGCCGCGAATGAGTGGACCATAGTTGGTATCCAAGTTGTCCGTGCGATCGGCTGCACCCGTCATACGTCCCGTATCGCCAACAAAACGATCGGTCATGGAATTGACATCCAAGTCGATAGCACTGCCAGCATTCGAAACGAAAGTGTTATTGAGTAGAATCGGTTGCAAACCGCGTAGGAACAACGTGGCCGGCGCGTTGGTCAAACGACCTAAACGTTCTGCCGGACCTTGACCACCTTGGCCATCGGCATTGAACTCGAACGTGCTATTTGCAATTCGCAAATTGGCTTGGTTGGCTTCGACAGGATTGAACGCTTTAAATGTTCCTTCCAAACGTGTCACACCACCAGCGTGGGCAACAACGCCATGATCCAAGCTAAACGTTGCAGTCGGCGA
>JANMNK010000218.1:0-3722 GCA_031373875.1 Pirellulaceae bacterium
TGAAGAAGCCGAACGACAAGGTCATGGTCTCAAAAACGTTTCGAACATTTTAAAGGAAGCTCCTGATTCGGAGATTGAGGTCGTATGCCATGGCGGCGGTATCAAGTTAGTTGTCGAAGGTGAGTCAAAACACGCAGAGAAAGTCAGCGAGCTAATCGGCCAGGGCGTTCGATTCGTGGCTTGTGAAAACACGCTAAAGGAAAAATCGATTCCTCGCGACAATCTATTGAAAGGCGTAAACACTGTGGCTTCTGGGGCGGTCGAAGTCATTAGAAAGCAACAAGTAGGTTTCAGCTATTTTAAGCCGTAGCGCGGTTTAGTTTATCCTCGATACATTTTTTCTTTGAGAAGTTTTCAGGTGCACTTGTATGTTTCCAACTAATAAAACGTTGCAGTTATTTGCTTGCAGTTTCATCGTTACCTCGTGTACTCTGACTTGCTGTGTACAGGGTCAATCTGTACGGGCATCAGATGAAGATCCGAAGAAAGAAAATGTTCAACGTGCTCCTGCTGCTGTTGAAGATTTCGCGAGTACTATGAAACGCATGCAAGCCGCGAAGGCCGAAGTCGAAAAACGGCATGCGGACTTGCTCAGTCTACGCTACGACTTGGGCGATCACTCTGCATCCGACGCGACAATGACTCGGAAGAAACCAGTTCAAGCTGGCGTGAGAACGCGATTACCAAAAGGCATGACTTGGGAAAATCTCGGTGAAATGAGTCCGGAAACTATTCTTAAAGACGGCGTATATCCGGCGGGCTTTCTCCCGCTCCCCCACCCCAATCACCCCGAAGGTGGAATGCTATTTCCAAAATTTCAGATCGATGAGCTAAAAAAACAAGAAGCTCGAGACTTGACTCGATTTGATTTGGACTTTGATTTGCCCGATCATTTGTTGCCAGAATTTCCTCCTCCAATTTTCTTGACCACCCATCCGGAGTTGGGTGATGTTTCACAAGGGAAATTGGTAACGATGGACAATTTTTACGAACTGTTTAACGGCATCTTGAACCCCAAGCAACTTGAAGGACTGCGGCTCTTGGTAACTCCGTTCATGCAGCAACAATTCAATCAAACCGACGATCGACGTTCCGTCCGTCCGAGTCGTGGTGTCGCCTGTTTTGATTGTCATGCCAATGGACACACCAATGGCGCAACACATCTGGCAGGTGACGCGCGTCCTCAAGAAGTTCGACATCGCGTCGACACGCCGGCACTTCGCGGAGTGAATATTCAACGGTTGTTTGGGTCGCAGCGAGCTCTAAAGAGCGTTGAGGACTTTACAGAATTCGAACAACGTGCAGCGTACTTTGACGGTGATCCGATTTTGGCAACCAAGAAGGGTGTAAATATCTTGGAACGTGGGAGCCAAGTGCATTTCATGGCCGAGTTTCAAGCTTTGCTCGATTTTCCCCCTGCTCCGAAGTTGGATATCTATGGCAAATTGGATCCGAAGCAAGCGACCGAATCGGAGTTACGCGGCCAAGCATTGTTCTTCGGCAAAGCTCAATGCTCGGTATGTCATCCCGCTCCATACTACACCGATAACCTGATGCATAACTTGAAGACAGAGCGTTTCTATAAGCCCCAAGACGTCAACGGGCACCGCATGGTTGGCGATGGGCCAATCAAAACATTTCCGCTACGAGGTATCAAGGACTCGCCACCTTACTTACACGATGGCAGATTACTTACCTTGGATGATACGGTCGAGTTCTTCAATCTGATACTCCAACTCAATCTGAGTGCTCAAGAGAAATCTGACCTCATCGCCTTTATGCGGCAACTATAGATTTACCAGCCACAAGCGAGACTGGTGGACCGAAAGTTTTCCGGGATTTGTAAGAAGTAAACTTATTTCGATTTAAAGTATTTGAAAGAATACTTTGCCAAGTATGCAAACCAGTACAAGTTCTACAATTGAAAAGATTCGACGAGCCGCCAATCAGTTTATGGAAGATGACTGTTTGACGTTGGCAGCGTCTTTGGCTTATTACACGGTGTTCGCGCTGCCACCTTTGCTTTTTTTGCTGGTGACGGTGGTTTCTTGGGGAATGGCGGTTGGCTACGGTCGCGATGTAGCAACGGAGAGAGCGCAGGCATTTCTTCAGCAACAAGCCGGTCAGCTAATCGGTAGTGACGCTGCCGGCAAAGAGATCGGCACGATGATAAAAAACAGCGCGCAAGAGGACGGCGTATGGTGGAAATCGATGTTGAGTATTATAGGTGTTGTGCTTGGGGCGACTGGATTAGTAGGCGCTTTGCAGAGTGCTCTCAATCGTGTTTGGAAAGTTAAGCCTCGGCCGGGGCCGTTAGCATGGCGATTTGTCATAAAGCGGTTTATCTCGTTAGCCATGATCATGAGTTTTGGTTTCATGCTGCTCGTGTCTTTCGTTATAGCGACTATCTTGTCAGTGGTAACTGGACAGATTGCTCGCTGGATTGGACTCGAAGAAGGGTTGACCATGTTTGCAAATCAAACTGTCAGCTTTGCTATGTCCTGGGCTTTCTTTGCAGCGACTTTTCGATTCATGCCCGATGCAAAAGTACCGTGGAAGCACGCTTTTATCGGTGGCTGCTTGGCTGTCGTTTTGTTCACCGTTGGGCGATGGGTGCTGTTCGCTTATCTTTCGGCAGCCGATCCCGGCAAGCCCCTTGGTTCGGCCGCGGGATCACTAGTCGTCATCCTGTTGTGGGTCTACTACACATCGAGCCTTATGTTGTTCAGCGCCGAAGTGACCGCTAACATCACGGACAAAGCCTCGGAGCCTGAACCCGGTGCAGTCGGTGTGGTTGAATCGGTGGTTGCAAAGCCGGACTTAGCGACTCCAAAAAGTCTCAATTAAGTAGTGCGAATAAAGGCATATAGCCACATACTTTAACGTGGGTCGCGTTATTGGGTGTGCGACGATTCCTTCGATGTTTGGTGATCGGTCCGGCGTTTTATTTCTCTTGGCCATTCCGCTTGCAGAATCGCATGTCATCTTCGCGGGCCATTTATTGTAAGATGAATCTCGGCCACCATGGTCTTGGCCTTGACGGCACTTCGCGATGACAATCAAACTCTACGCCACGTCGCCTCTCCATTTGAAAAAATTGGGAAACCCCGAATGCGCTATTCTCGCTCTACACTGCTGGCTCTAGTGCTGCTTTCGGTAAATTCTATCGAACCTGTCGCCGGTCAGGAGCGGCGAGTTTACTTGGCTGTGGACGATCACACGGACTATATGTGGACGGCCGATGAAGAAGCGTATCGGCGAGCTTTTTTGGAGATGCTCGATTACTACTTGGACCTGGCCGACAAGACCGACACGCATCCAGTCGAGCACCAAAGCCATTTCAACTGCGATGGCTGGTATTGGCTGTGGGTCTATCAAGAAAATAAGTCGCCCGCGGAATTCGAACGGTTGGTCTCACGTGTTAAGAGCGGGCACATCGGTTTTCCACTTAACGCATTAGTCTCGTGTTATGGAGGCGTGCCCGCCGAAGCCGTGTTGCAAGGAATGTACTATCCAGGAAAGCTACAACGCAAGTTTCAACTCCAGATCCCTTTGGCGGTCGCGATGGAAAATCAAACACACCCCTTTGGTTTGACTTCGCTGTGGGCTGGGAGCGGAGCCAAGTATAGCTGGAAGGGCATTTGCAATTGTGCGACTCGCGTTGTGGATGCTGGTGAACGGGAGCATCCTCTGCATTATCACATTGGACCTGGGGGAAGCCG
>JANMNK010000250.1:0-3327 GCA_031373875.1 Pirellulaceae bacterium
AATGCCGAAGGAATTTACCCGTAATCAACTCAAGTACGGTTGGGAACTGTTGCCGTTCCATGGCAAGGGTGTCGTAGTCCCACAAGCAAGCTGCCAATGGCGCCGAAACCGATAATGAAATCACGACGCTGGTAAATAGTAGAATTCGGCGTGACACTGGTTGAACGACCTTACAAATAGGCGACTAAAAGGATCGATTTTGAATCGTTAGTAATTCTACAGCACCGTGCGCCGTATCGCTTGTATATTCTGAGAGCCGACAATTAGCGGTCTTATTCCATTTCCTGGAGGAATCAACCATTTCATGGCCCGGAAATGGAAAACGAGCATCGATGGAGAGCCGCCGTTGCTGTTTTTTAAAGAACTCGCGCTCAGCCGAAATTTCTGCTTAACGCATTTCGGTGGTTTAGTGGGTTGCGAAAGTTCGGCAAGTCGCAACGGTGCAGTGCAGGCAAACTAGCTTGGCAGCAGTTCTCGTTCAACCCATTTGGTGTCGACGGTGCCGGCGAGAAATTCGGGGCGGCGAAGGACGCGTTCGTGGAAAGACGCAGTCGTCTTGATACCATCAACGCGCAGTTCGGCCAAGCAACGCAGCATGCACTGAACCGCTTCGTCGCGAGTTGGGCGATGGACGATCAGTTTTCCAATCATGGAATCGTAGTAGGGTGGGACCGAGTAACCTGCCAGGGCATGCGAATCCCATCGAACACCCAAACCGCCGGGGATAAACATTCCGGTAATGCGACCAGGGCAAGGTTGAAAATTCTTGGCTGGATCTTCTGCGTTGATCCGGCATTCGATCGCCGCCCCCTTGGGCTTGATGTCAGCTTGTGTGAACGGCAGAGGTTGTTTCGAAGCCACCAGAATCTGGCTTTTGATCAAATCGACCCCGGTCACCATTTCCGAAACGGGATGTTCAACTTGGATGCGAGCGTTGACTTCGATAAAGTAGAATCGATCTTGTTGATCGACGATAAACTCGACCGTTGCAGCATTCTGGTAATCCGCTTGCCGAACCATACGCACAGCGGCGTCGCACATCGCTTGCCGAGTCTCGTCTGGCAGCCGGGACGAGGGGCTTTCCTCGATCAATTTTTGATGTCGCCGCTGGACCGAGCAAACGCGCTCTTGCAGATGGATAACATTGCCGTGGTGATCGGCGATCACTTGGACTTCGACGTGACGCGGTCGATCGACGTATCGTTCGAGATAAACGCCAGCGTTGCCGAAGGCGGCTTTCGCTTCATTGCGAGCTTGACCGAGAGCCGGCAACAGGGCGGCTTCGTTCGCGGCGACACGCATACCTTTTCCGCCCCCGCCAGCGGTCGCTTTGATCAAAACAGGATAACCAATTTCGCTGGCGATACGAACAGCTTCGGCGTCGGATTCGATCAAGCCTTTGCTGCCGGGAACGACGGGAACATTCGCGGCGATGGCCATTTCGCGAGCTTGGTTTTTATCGCCAAGCTTTTCCATGGCTTCGGGGCTGGGGCCGATAAATTCGAATTCGCAGCTTCGCACGACTTCGTTGAAGTGGGCGTTTTCTGCCAAGAACCCGTAGCCTGGATGGATTGCATCGGCGTGGCCTAACTCGGCGGCGGCAATGATACGATCGATTCGCAAATAGCTGTCGGACGAACGAGCGGGCCCGATACAGATAGCTTGATCGGCCAAACGCAAATATTCAGCGCCCCGGTCGGCTTCGCTGAAAACGGCAACGGTTTCAATACCGAGCTCCTTGCAAGCTCGGATGACACGCAAAGCGATTTCGCCGCGATTAGCAATTAGAATTCGTTGGAACATGCTGTAGCGATTCGTGAGTTACCCGCGCGTATCGACTTTGAAAAGCGGTTTGCCAAAGTCTACGGCTTCTTCGTTTTGAACTAGAACGGCGACGATTTTCCCACGAATTTCGGCGGGGATTTCGTTAAACACTTTCATGGCTTCGATCATGCAGACCGGCGTTTCCGCTTGAACCACCGAGCCAACTTCGACGAACGGCTTTGAATTGGGGTTGGGCTTCGTATAAAAAGTTCCGACCATCGGCGACTTGATAATGACGATGTGTTCACCGTCCGCTGCAGGCGCTGCTGGCTGAGCCGAAGCGACTGGCGGTGCTGCCACGGGAGCATGGGCAGCGACGGGCATGGCCATCTGCACTTGTTGTGACGTGCGGGTCAAGCGAATGCGTTGCTCGTCTTGTTGCAAATCGACTTCGCCCAGATCGTGTTCCTTCATCAACTCGACGAGTCGGCGAATGCGGTCGAGGTCGAAAATATCTTCGTTTGTTTTCTTCGGATCCGGCATGAGTCTAGTTTACCTTCCTCAACATGTCAGTATTCAGCTGTTGTACGTCAACAGATCAGAAGAGTTGGATGGTGTTTGATTCGATATCTCGAGGGAGTGACGTAAGACGCTGGCAGCCATCGGCAGTGATCAAATAATCGTCTTCGATTCGCACACCACCCCATCCGGGAATGTAAACACCAGGCTCAATTGTCAGAACCATGTTTTCTGCAAGCGGTCGATCTTGGCCTTTTGCCAATCGTGTCGCTTCATGGATTTGCAATCCGAACCCGTGTCCGAGGCCGTGTGTGAAACGTTTGCCAAGGCCACAATCATCTAGTACTTTTCGAGCGGCAGAATCAACGGCGGACATCAAAACTCCTGGCTTAAGCAGTTTTGCTGCGGCCCTGTGAGCTTCGAGAACGGCGTTGTAAATTCGCTCAAATTTCGCGGGTATCCTACTTGTCACTAACACCCTCGTCAAGTCACTCAACTACAAGCCTTCGCGTGCCCCCCAATCGATCAAAACGAAAGGATGTTCCTTAAGTCGGTAATCTTGGGGGACTCCGTGAGGGAGAGCGGCACGGGGACCAACGCCGACGATCGTGGCGAAAGCTGACCCTTTTCCGCCCAGCAATCGAATCGCTCGATCCAGATCATCAGCGATTTGCCGTTCGGTCGTCTCCTGCGTCAGCCCGTTTTTGACCGAAATGAAAGCCCGCTCAGCCATATCAATGGCCCGTTGGATTCTTGAAATTTCCCAGGAGTCTTTGATTTCGCGGAGACTCTCAACAAGACCGCGACTGGTGCCAAATTGTATGTCAGGCAAAACATTTTTCAGCGTTTCATAATGGGCAAGCGTGATCGTATCGCCTTCGACCAACATGCTGGCCAGCCGGCATTGCTTCGCGACTTGTGCGGCCGCCAATAGAGTCGAGTTGGAAGGTTTTCTGATAAATGTTTCGAGGCTGGGGCACTCTTCTTCGATTTGTTGCTCGTACCGTGGATCGCTGATCAGTATGCATTTGTCCTTGGAAATCA
>JANMNK010000276.1:0-3714 GCA_031373875.1 Pirellulaceae bacterium
CTGGAATAATAACACGGAATCGATCGAATACAGTATGTTTCATCCACAAATGGTTCCTACGGGACTAGCAAAATCGACATTCGTTTCTCCCAACCAATCGACGATGCATCATCCAATCGTAGTTGCAAAGGAATTCGTGCAAGGCAAGTTGAGTGTCAAGTATAGTTTTCGGCGACTTGGTCTCGGCAGCGTCGACACTCTTGCCGAATTGACTCTGCCAGAATATCAGAGATTGTTTTATTCAATTACGTCAAACAATGAAATTGTTTGTGTTGTTGTCGATGATAAATCAAGAAAGGTTTGGCTCGTCGAATACACTCATAGTGCATGGACCAAGCAGTCACTTGAAGGATTAATTGCACCGGAGATTAGAGCTTTCGCGATCCATGCAAACTCCTCTGGGGGACTCGTTTTGCTCGGCACCCCCAACGGAAATCAAATCTCGAACGTTTATCTTGTTTCCCGATGAGATAAATTGAAAACGGGATTAAGCGAACTGAATTGAAATTCCAGCCCAGAGGCACTTCGCGTATTCACGATCTGTCGAAATAGATTATTGCTTGAGAATTACTTTGAGGCCGCATTTGCCGATGAGTTTTCAGGATGTGAACGGACATACTGAATTACGGGCTAAGAAATTATGTGATTTATGGACACTTCTCGCTGATCGCCGGTATTGATCGTATCAAAATCGTACTCGTACTCAGTGAAACGGTACTCGTACTCGTACTCGATCGGGAGCCATAGTCGAGTACGAGTACGAGTACGAGTACCGCCTGTGGCTGAGTACGAGTACGAAAATGCTGTCAATGCGCGCATTTTGTCGTGCGAAGCACCGGCGATCAGCGAGAAGTGTCGATTTATGAGCTCCTTTTCACTTGGTCAATTTCCTGTTTCTCGGTGAAATCGATTTGGCTGACTTCACACCTGCAGTGCGACACTTCATAATGCAACTTGCCTCGCGAATGCTGTGCGACTCTTTTACCTTGGCCAGCTTCCAGTAACCTACCTTTGTTGAGGATCTCTCATGACTTGGTCGCTTTCTGCTAATCGTCTTTTTCGTGAGCTGGCTTGCTTGCGTTTCGCTTTCATGATTCTTGTCTTGAGCGGTGGTTCGTCCAACATGTTGTTGGCAACCGATCCGTCCGGTAATTTGGCGTCCGTCAGCGACTCGAAAGTGCCAAAGGACGTGAGGCTGGAACCGCTTAAGGATTTGAACGGGTACTTTCCGATGACGGTTCCCAAGTCGATCGACGAATGGGAAAAGCGCGCACAAGTTGTTCGGAATCAAATACAGGTTGCGACGGGTCTATATCCTTTGCCGACCAAGACGCCGGTCAATGTGGTTGTTCATGGCAAGATCGATCGAGGCGATTACACGATCGAGAAAGTCTACTTTGAAAGCATGCCCGGTTTTTATGTAACCGGAAATCTGTATCGCCCCAAAGGCATCACGAAACCTGTTCCTGCAGTCCTTTGCCCGCACGGCCACTGGGCCAACGGTCGGTTTTACGATGCGGGCGAGGAACCAACTAAGAAAGAAATTGCCGCCGGTGCCGAACTATTTCCCGACAGCGGTCGCAGCCCCTTGCAAGCGCGTTGCGTCCACTTGGCTCGCATGGGCTGCATCGTATTTCACTACGATATGCTTGGAAACGCCGACAGCCAGCAAATTACTGCAGCGATCGTCCATGGCTTTGCAAAACAGCGCCCGGAAATGAACACGCCCGAAAACTGGGGACTGTTTAGCCCGCAAGCTGAATCCCATCTGCAATCGATCATGGGCCTACAAACTTGGAACTCCATTCGTAGCGTCGATTTTGTTTTGTCTTTGCCCGATGTGGATGCAAATCGCATTGGCGTGACTGGTGCCAGCGGTGGTGGAACTCAAACCATGCTCCTGGCTGCGCTCGACGACCGCATCAAAGCGTCTTTTCCGGCGGTGATGGTCTCGACTGCGATGCAGGGCGGATGCACTTGCGAGAATTGTTGCCTGTTAAGAATCAATACCGGGAACATTGAATTCGCGGCTCTCTTTGCTCCCAAGCCACAGGCCATGACAGCAGCCAACGATTGGACCAAGGAAATGTCTACGAAAGGCTTTCCCGAAATCAAACAACTTTATGCACTCTATGGCAAAGCGGACGAAGTTGCGTTGTCGGATCACACGGAGTTTGGTCACAACTACAATGCTGTTTCGCGAAAAGCCATGTACGAGTTGATGAATCGTGCATTCGCGTTGAATGCCGATGTGAATGAGCGCGATTTTACTCGCTCATCGATCGCGGAAATGAGCGTTTGGGATGCCGACCATCCAGCGCCTGAAGGTGGCGAAGCTTTTGAGAGGAAACTTTTGAAGCAGTGGCATGCCGACAATCAATCTCAAATCGCAAAGCATTTGCCTACCGATAAAGCGTCGTTTCAGAAATTCCAGGGCTTTATGCATACTGCATTGTCAAGCATTTTCGGTCGCGGGTTTTCCGATGAGCTCAATACCGAAACCGATCTAGAATTCGATCAAGCGGTAAAGGAGGAGCGCGATGAGTATTTTTACTTTGCCGGTCAGGTTAAAAAATCAACGCGTGGCGAAGTCGTTCCTGTCATCATGCTTCACCCGAAGAACTGGAACAAACAAGTTGTGATTTGGACTAGCGAATCGGGCAAGCAAATTGTTGCCGGCGCAGACGGTCAGCCAAGCGACGCCGCGAGCAAAATGCTCAAAGCTGGCTTTGCAGTAATCGGCGCGGATCTATTCATGCAAGGCGACTTCCTTGACGGTGGCCAACCAATCTCTAAAGCCCGTAAAGTTGCCGAGAATCGAGAATCGGCAGCGTACAGTTTCGGTTATAACTACACTTTATTCGCCCAACGCGCACAGGACATCGTCAGCCTCGTCGCCTTTGCCAAGTCGCATGAACGAAGCCCCTCAGCAGTTCATCTCGTCGCCCTAGACAAGACTGGACCGATTGCCGTTGCTGCTCGTGCGCTGTGCGGAAACAATATTGCTCGCGCCGCGATGAACACATACGGATTTCGATTTGGACAAGTGACCGATTACCTGAGCGTGGATTTCGTACCGGGCGCCGCTAAATACGGGGATCTTGATGGACTGCTGGCCGCCGCAGCTCCGGGCGAGATTTTGTTAGCTGGTGAAAGCAGCGGAACGATACCCGTAATGTCCAAAGCTTATAGCGCGGTCGGAGCAAGCTCCAAGCTCACAATAGAAAACGACGTCGAGCCTGCTAAGGTGATTGACTGGTTGCTTAAGAAGTAAATTAATCTTGATGTCAGACAGGACTTGGGCGAGGCGTTTTGATCGGGTTCAAACACCTCGCTTTTTTATGTTTCAGGATGTTGTTTACGATATTCTTCGTCAAATTCGGCTTGGCACTCGTCGCATGATTCGTAAGAACTGTAGTGCTGTACGAATCCTGTAGCGACGAGATTGGGGTGAATGGACGCTTCGGGAAGCAGGTCTTCAATTAATAAGCGGTAGGCTTGCATTGCAGTAAAGTGCGGGCACATGTCAAACGCGACGCCACGCATTGCCATCGATGCGAGCAACGTGTAGAGAACTTGCCAAGCATGCTCTTCGTCGCGGACATCGTCGGGCTTGGGCAAGGACAGAGGCTCTTCGAATAACCAAGTCAGCGGCTCGTCTTTCGTCCCGTGTAAGACTTCGTCCCATTGCTCGTACAGAGCCTTCGTCTTGGG
>JANMNK010000303.1:0-11127 GCA_031373875.1 Pirellulaceae bacterium
CCGGCGGCGTCGACAGCGCGGTTGTCGCACGAGCGGCTTATATTGCAAAAGGTGATTGCTCGGTAGCCATCACCGGCCTGGGCGCAGCAGTCAGTCAAAATGATCGCAGCGATGCCATCGAGATCGCGACGGCAATTGGCATTCGTCACGTTCAGATCACGACGAACGAAATCGACAACCCCGACTACGTGGTTAACGATTCGCAAAGATGTTTTCATTGCAAATCTGAGCTTTATCACCAAATCAAACAGTGGTGCGATGCGAATAACATTGCAACGATCCTTTCGGGCACAAACCGCGACGACTTGAGCGACTACCGACCCGGCCTACGCGCTGCATCGCAATTTGATGTTCACGCGCCCTTGGCAGATTTGGGATTTGGCAAAGCAGAAATTCGGCAGTTGGCAGAGTATTGGAAATTGAAAATCGCCGATAAGCCCGCTTCGCCGTGCCTGGCAAGCCGGATTGCTTATGGCCAAGTTGTTTCGATCGAGCGATTGACCAAAATCGAAAAAGCAGAACGATGGTTGGCGGCCCATGGCTTTCGCGATGTGCGAGTTCGGCTACACGCCGATAACATGGCCCGCATCGAATTGCATTCTGATGATTTTTCAAAACTTGCTGAAAATTCACTTCGTGCAAAAATGGTCCAAGACTTTCGAGAGTTCGGATTCGCATTCATCACCGCCGATCTCAACGGACGCGAATCGGGCAGTTTGAATCGCACGCTTGATCAATAGCCAATCTCTCAAATCCCACATTGTCCCACTGACGCGTACAGTGGCCAGGAATCATTTTAGCGGCAGCAATTTAATATTTCGGTACCAGATATCGCTGCCGTGATCTTGAAGCCCGATATAACCTTGGCGGGGGTGCTCTTTGTAGGCAACGTCAAATTTATGTTCGCTGCCGTCTGGGCGGAGGTTGGGTTTCGTCCATTCATCCAAGTTGATGCGAGTCGTTTCTACATCGTTAAGTTCAACTTGAATTAGTGCTTTATCGCAGGCAACAACCATCCGGTTCCATTCCCCTTGCGTCTTCATCACATTCTTAGATGGCTTGACGAGATCGTAAATTGCTCCCGTGTCGTGAAAACCAGCGGTGGTTGTATCGTCAATTGCAATTTCGATTCCATTGAAACCAACGTCTTTGCCGGGTCGTGGTTGCAAAGGGAAAGTACGAACGAAGAGTCCGCTATTGCAACCTTTGGAGACTTTGAACTCCAAAGATAGTTTGAAATGGTCGTAGACTTCTTTTCGAATCAGCATGTAAGCACATGGGTGAGGATTCAAGCAACCGTCTTGTATATGTTCTTGACCAGCCGGATTCTCTTTGGAATCCATCCAACCTTCGGTCGACTTGCCGTCAAAGAGCAGTATCCATCCTTCCGATTTTTCTTTCCAAGTAAGAACGTTGTCGTCCGCAAACGAAAGTTCAGCCAGCATCAGGAAATACATTGCCAGCAACAAAAGAATTTTTCTCACAGTGACCAACCCTTTCGATACTCGGTATGAATGAATTGGTTGACTTCGGGCGCATTTGTCACTTCCATTTTCTCTCCGTTCCAAAGCAATCTTTGTCCAGGTGCTCGCAGCGACAAAACACCGAGCAGCACCGTCTCCGTCATCGGTCCTGAATAGTCGAAACTTGCCGCAGGAATTTTTCCTCCTTTGCAAGCTTGTACCCATTCTTCATAGTGACCGGGAGAGCGTTCCATCGTAGGAGAAACTGTGTTGGCTTGTTCATGAAGTTCATCGGGCAACAGTCTTGGCATTCCGCCATGGGAGCCGTGGAACATCTTGCCTTTTGTACCAATGTACAAAACGCCGTTGTCCGGCAATCGTTGATTGTTCGGCATCTCGATTGGGGTCGGTGGCATCAATCCGCCGTCGTACCAAGTCATCGTAACTGGTGGTAGTCTTCCGTTGTTGCGTTCTGGAAATTGATACGTGATGATTGCCGCGATTGGATAAGTTTCCCTATTGAATTCATTTTTTTCGTTCACCGTTCCATCGAGTGTCGTTCGGGATTCGACGGAAATTGGAGCACCTAATTGAAGAGCCCAAACCGGATGGTCAATGATATGACACCCCATATCACCAAGAGCGCCTGTACCGAAATCCCACCATCCTCGCCATCCGACCGGAGCGTACGCGCGGTGATATGGCCGTTCGCGAATAGGTCCCAACCATAAATCCCAATCAAGTGTTTTGGGAACGGGTAATGCCTCGGTTGGTCGACCAATGCCTTGCTTCCAAAGCTTGCCAGCGCGATCGGACCAGACGTGAACTTCGGTGACATTCCCGATAACTCCTGCTTGAATCCACTCGTTCGTTAGCCGAGCACCTTCGGTTGCGTGTCCTTGATTTCCCATGGATGTCATAACCGCTGCAGCTTTCGCAGCTTTGGTCAGTTCGCGGCATTCGTGCAAAGTATGCGTTAAAGGTTTTTGGCAATAAACGTGTTTGCCTGCGCGAATCGCCGCCATTGCTGCAACAGCGTGAATATGATCCGGTGTACCTACCGTTACGGCATCGATGTTATTGGCTACTTTGTCCAACATCTCGCGAAAGTCTTTATAGGGACGAGCTTTCGGGTGAGATGCAAATGAACCTGCAGCTCTTTCCTCATCGACATCACACAATGCGGCAAACGATGCACCAAGCTTGCTAATAGTTGCAATGTCACCGCCACCCATGCCCCCTGCCCCGATGGCTGCTACGCGCAGTTGATCGCTTGGCGCAACAAAGCCCGCTCCTCCTAAAACGTGGCGTGGTACGATTGTAAATCCCGCAAAAGCTGAAACTGCGGAGGAAACAAATGTACGTCGGTCAGTTAGCTTCGCCTGCAAATTCCGATCTGTTCGACCCATAATCGATTACTCGCTAAAAAGAGACTTGGGTTGCGAAAATCTAGTTCAGTCGATGGGCAACGGGCGTCTTTGAAGAAGCCCATGTTCGCGGCGGGGCCGATTGGGAAGGCTCGCGATTTACGTTAGGTGGGGCGGAGTGTTTGTGTCCGACAACGTGTAATTAGGAGTGTTTGCCGTTTTGATGAACTCGAATGTAATCGGCCAATTCGTGTAACGTTTCGACGTCCATGATATCATCGGCAACGCGGATTCCGAATCGCTTTTCGACCTCGATAGTAAGTTCTGCCATAGAGACAGAATCGATTCCCAATAACGCCAACGAATCGTCCAGCTTGGCTTTTTTGCCGCATATATCCCCGACAAGCGCGAGAACTTGTTCTTGAATGACTTCCATGCTCGGCCCTACCGAATCACCCACAACGTAAACTCCCTAAATGCAAATCCAAACGCATCGAGTGAAACTTGATTGCCAAAACATGCCGTTATTCACACCGCTATTCAATGCGAGTAAGCGACAATCTATGCTCCGATTTTAGTCGCATTCACGCAGGAAGGGACAAATTTCCTGAAACCGACGGTACAAGGATAACAGACCTGAATCCCTGCTTCCACCCGCCGTTGCAGCCTGATTTTCCCATTATTAACGAATGCTACTACCTAATACTTAAGCGTAATAGACGACAAGCCAATTTTCTAGGTAACGAGGCCCTCAATAATATGACGGCTAACCGCCTGAAACTAGGCAGAGAAGCAAGAATGAATCTTGCTCTTGTGGATATTTCAGTCCTCGGCGGCTTGGATTTTCACCAGATTTTTCATTAATTTACAAGTGCCAACAATCGCCTCGGGTGGGATGGTGTGTGGTCCGTTGAAAGCATGCCATTGGTGCGAGCGACAATTGGGCGCAATCAGGTCGGCAAGCCATTTTCCGGTTTGAATTGGCAAAATGGGATCTTGACGGCCGTGGGACTGGAATGTTTCGGTCTTTGCAAGTCGATTGACGGCGCGTTTCCACGCGTGTTCACAGATTAGCGCACCGGAATACAACGCCAAGCCCTCCGGTGGTTTTTCAAGGCCTCGGATCGCCGTGTCGACAGCCAGCATCGCGCCTTGAGAAAAACCGCCCAGCATCAGTGGTTGGTCAAGCATTCCGAATTGTTGCCGCGTCGCGTCGATCAGTTCGACCAATTGACTTCTCGCTTGATCGATACCGTCCGGAATTTCCGATCGAATTTCGTCAAACGAATTCGTCATGGTCGCTTGCATCAACCGAGCCATATTCAGTCTCCACCAAGCGCGTCCTCCGGGCAAGTCTTCGTCGGACAAGTCAATCGGTGCAGCAGGGAACACCAGCAACGGCACCACATCAAGCTTTTCGCATTCTTCTAGTATCCATTCCGCCAAGCCCGCTAGATCATCGCCCGGAGCGCCAAACCCATGGCAGAACACTCCCAAACACTCTGACGCTCGCGATGCATGGCGAACGATGATCGACGTCAAGCTTGTGAAGTTCTCTTGTGTTGCGATCCAATCGGACGAATTCATTTTCTATGGCTTTCTTGTCAAGCAAATTGTGCTGGTCAAATCATTTGGACTTGGGCCGAAACGCAACCATGCGTTCCGGGCGAGTCATAAGCGACGGACCTTCGATTAAATCAATGCAATATGGTATCGCGGGAAACACTGCATCCAAGCATTCACGAATTGCTTTGGGCTGACCAGGCAGATTGACAATCAATGCTTTGTCACAAATACCAGCGGTCTGACGCGAAAGAATCGCCGTTGGCACTTTTTCCAACGACACTCGCCTCATCAGTTCGCCAAATCCCGGCAACATTTTGCTGCAAACTTGTTCGGTGGCTTCGGGCGTGACATCGCGAATTGCCGGGCCGGTACCGCCTGTTGTAATGATCAAACAGCAGCCTTCGACTTGGGCAAGTTCTCTCAGCGTCTGTGAAATGAGCGATAGGTCATCGGAAATGACGCGCGTCTCGGCCAACCACTCTGATTGCAGGACTTCGTCAAGGTATTCGCGAATAGCAGGCCCGCCAAGGTCCTGGTATTCACCACGACTTGCTCGGTCGGAGACCGTTACAATTCCGATTTTTGCTTCGCCATGCGTGGCAATATCCATGCTGGGGCTACGCGTCACGATTAATGTCCTCAGAAACTCGGTCGGTATGGCCAAGCGATTTTTCAGGCGCTGCTATATCGCGGATTCGTTGTTTTAGAATTCGCAATTCGGGCATCGCACCGTCGGTTGCTCGGTCCCAAACCGTTGTTTGATTTACACGGACGCGAAACACGCCCCCGCTGCCCGGTCGCAGCGCAATTTCTGAAATGTGCTCGTCAAATGTCTGTAGAATCTCTTGAGCCAGCCAAGTCGCACGCAGCATCCAACGGCACTGCGTGCAGTATTCGATCTCGATTCGAGACTTGTCGGTAACTGGCAGATTGTAATTTGTCATTAGACAAAACTCGTGTCGGCTTTGGAGTTGTCAGTCGAAAAATGGCTTCACTCGAAAACGAATCACCCAGGTGAGTTTCCCGTTTGATCAACGAGATCACAATGGTTCGCTTTGCTGTTTGCACCGACGATGGGAGACGCCATCTGGTGATTGGCTGTCGTTTCGGCGGCCAAGTCATTGCCCAAACCACATTACGCTGGCTTAACGCAAGCGTTGACTTGGTTTAGCCAAGCTCGGGATTGTTGACTTGGCTCAGCCTAGGCCGGGATTATAGAGTCGTGGGCGAAAGTTGCGAGTCCCGGCGCTGAAGGGCAAGCGAGGAGCGGCTATCCAAAGGATGGCAGAGAAGCTTATTTCAGTTCACGAAGACTGGACCAGCTTAGAAAAGCCAGGATAAGGGACGCAATTAGGAAAATTGCATCCATTCGCCAATCGGCGAGCTTGAACGGAGCCATTCCTGTTAACCCAAGAAGGCCGAACGCCAAGTCCATAGTGAATAGTAGGAAGACAAGGCCAGCTACGACCAACCCTGTCAAACAAAACGCTTTGGGCATTAACCAACCTCGGAAGCTCGTCGCGGAATCACCCATATATTTATTGCCTAAGCTCTCGGCTAGTATAGTTGAAGTTGTCGTGATGTCACGTAGCTTACCAAGATAGCCCCGTTTTTCCTCATTGTATGTTCCATCGAGGGTATCGTTTTGGAAAGAAACGGAACAATCCGACCGCAAAAACCAAAGGAAATTCGCTTTTGCCTTCGGGAAGAAATGCCTATCACAAATAAATGGGCTTATTTTGACCATGCCGCTGTCGCCCCCCTTCCCTCCAAGACTCGACTGTCCATTCAGAACTGGCTATGTCAAGCGACGGACGACGGGGATGCAGTTTGGGGAGATTGGTCCTCAAATGCGGAACAATTACGAAAAGCGGGCGCGCTGCTGCTGGGTGCCGATCGTGACGAGATTGCCATAATTTCGAACACAACGATCGGTATTAACTTGGTCGCTCAAGGAATTCGATGGCAAGCGGGCGACAATATTGTGGTTCCCGAGAACGAATTCCCAAGCAACTTGCTGCCATGGCTGAATTTGGAACGATTGGGAGTCGAGATTCGCCAAGTTCCCGTTCCAGCTTCTGGGCACATTGATCTTCAGAAGTTAGATGATCTGATCGATTCGCGAACCCGTCTCGTCGCCATTAGTTGGGTCGGTTTTTCTACGGGATACCGAGTGGACTTGGCGGATGTTTGCGAACTTGTCCATCGAAAAGGAGCCAAGCTCTTGGTGGATGCCATTCAAGGCTTGGGCGTGTTTGATCTTAACGTTCGTCAGATCCCAGTGGATTTTGTAGTGGCCGACGGCCACAAATGGATGCTGGGCCCCGAAGGTGTAGGTCTCTTCTTCGTAAATCGTCAATGTCTTGACGAGCTCGATCCAGTAATTGTGGGCTGGGCAAGCGTAAACAATGCCCAGTCATTTAGTGTTCGCGGAATCGACTTAAAACCAAACGCCGGCCGTTTCGAATTCGGCTCCGCCAATATGATCGGGATATGCGGGCTAAGAACGAGCTTGGAATTGCTTTTGCAATTTGGCTGCAATCAGCCGAACAACCCCGTTGCGAACGCAGTGCTCGAAAATGCTGAGTATTTGGTACAGCGTCTCGGTGAAATTAACTGTGTAGTTGTTTCGCCCCGCGAACGTTCGGTCATGTCGGGAATCGTCTCGTTTGACTGTCCTGGAATCGATCTTATCACGGCCCGCCAGCGTTTGCAGGAGCGAGGAGTTATAGTTTCTGTTCGTTGTGGCCACATTCGTGCGGCCGCACATGCTTACAATGATCAAAACGATTGCGATCGATTGCTCGATGCCATTTGTAGTGTTCGCGATGCGGCACGTGTTTGCTAATTTCGTTCGACCTGCCAATCGGATTGCAACAAGATTTTCCTTTGACATAGTCTCCACTGACACGGTGAGTCAAATTCCATGACAGCTCACGAAAAAAAACTGGATTCACGCACAGCAGTCTACACGGGATCATTCGATCCCGTCACGCTTGGCCATCTACATATCATCGAGCGTGCTGCGCGCTTGTACGATCAACTGATTGTTGGCGTAGGTGTCAATGCGAACAAACAATCGACGTTTTCCACGGACGAGCGATTGGAGCTGTTGCGATCCGTAACCGCCGAGATCGGAAATGTATCGATCGCCAGCTTTTCTGGTCTTGCGGTTGATTTCGTTCGCAATTGCGGCTCCATGGTGATGATACGAGGAGTTCGTCCTCTCACGGATATCGCGGGTGAATTCACGATGATGATGGCGAATCGTCAATTGGACTGGGATGTAGAAACCGTGTTTTTGATGGCGGACGAAGAGTTTGGCCACGTGTCAAGTTCGCTGATCAAGCAGATTGCCGCAATGAGCGATGGCCGTGGCTTGGATAAATTTGTTCCGCCGCCAGTAATCGCGCCTTTGATTGAAAAAATGCGTCAGCAAAACGCATTGAACCAAAAATGAAAACGCACGGCGAAGCGTCCATTGAGAGCCGCGATCCGATCCCCAAGGGCATGGGCAGGACTTCGGATCCAATTTACGGCCCCAATTTTGTACGAGGCGCAGGTTCGTGGCTTTGGGACGACGCGGATAAAAAATATCTAGATTGCACTACTGGTTATTCCGCTTCCAATTTTGGACATTGTCATCCGACTTTAACTGCCGTCGCGATCGAACAACTACAATGCCTGACACATTTGACCGGTCAGCGTCATCCTTGGCGTGCTCAGCTTTGTCGTCGTATTGCGAGCGAGTTTCCATCCATCCGAGATTGTAAAGTTTGGTTGGTGACGACCGGCGCGCGAGCCGTCGAGCTTGCTTGGAAATTCGCATGGCAACGACGCCCTGGTCAAATACTCCATTTCTCGTATTCGTATCATGGCCGCTCCATCGCCACATCAACACTGAGTGCAACCAAGCAACTTCCTATTTGTTCTAATCTCAACTCTCCGGGACTCGCCTATCCGGATTGCGCCATCTGTCCGTTTAAACTGCATCCTCGATCGTGTAACGCGGAGTGTTTCGGTGCGGTAGAACAAGAGATCAACGAACAAGCACCTAACGCGTCGGCTGTGATCGTCGAACCAGCGATCGGGGCACGTGGCTACTTGTTTCCGCCTAAGATATTCTTTGACAAGCTTCGACGCCTTACTCAAGAACTCGATCTGATGTTGATCAGTGACGAGATTCAAATGGGTATGGGCCGGCTTGGGCAATTTTCGGCAAGCCACTTGCAAGGATGGAGGCCCGACATAGTCCTGCTAGGAAAGAGCCTGGGTGGCGGCATTGTGCCCATCGCGGCGGTTATCGCAAGCTCGGACTTGATCGATTCATTGGAGCCGGGAATAGAATCGGAGACTTTTGCTGCCAACCCCTTGGCCTGCCGAGTAGCTCTCAAGGCGATCGATATGTTGACTGAAAATGACAACGAACTTTTGCACCGAACCGTCGACATTGGGCACTTGTTACGCGAAGGTCTATCCAAGATTTTAAGAACCAGCAAGCTGGAAACTTGGATGGAAGGGATCGGGGCATGCGCGGCGATCGAATTTTGGCCGTCCCAACCCGATCGCGGGAGCTTTGTGGCTCGAGCAATCACCGAAGTAGCGATGCGGCTAGGACTGCTCGTTCATTTCAGTGGTCCGCGTCAGAATCGCATCGTCTTCATTCCGCCTTTGGTAATTACAAACGACGAAATCGAACACGGCGTCGATGTGTTTCGTCAAGCGGTGACGATCGCCACTGCGGATGCGTAATCCCGTTCATGCGGGGATTCAGGGTTCCTAAGCTCGGAGATGCTCCACCGTATTGAGTCAAATTGTCTTTTTATCTGACATTTCCTGTGGCTGCGAAGGCTTCGCATTGACATTAGGCACTTCTGGACAAAAGATAACGTCATTCGGCAAGACCGTCGTTTTTGGACTAACACATGTTCCGTAAATTCCTCCGATCAAAAATTCATCGCGCGACCGTTACGCAAGCGGATCTCGACTACGAAGGTTCATTGACTCTTCCACCCGATATCATGCGAGCCTCCGCGATTGCTCCATTCGAATCCGTTGTCGTGTGGGATGTCACTCGAGGCTCGCGACTGGAAACGTATGCGATCGAAGGTGTTGAAGGCTCACGTGACATTTGCGCGAATGGTGCCGCTGCTCACCTTATTCGTCCTGGCGACATTATCATCGTTGCAACCTATTGTTTTTTGACGAACGAAGAAGCTGAGACCAAAGGGATCGAGCCGCGCGTCGTCTTTGTCGATGGCGAAAATCGTATTACCTACCTTGGAAAAGAAGTGCCTGGTCCTCGCCGTAGAGGGACAGGAATTAACGATGGTCACGAATCCTGTTGTTAGCGCTCGATTACTCAAAAGCAAACGAGCGCAGGCAGGGGAAATCCAAATCAAGCTTAGCCCAAAACATTCCTAAGCAGTTGACTGGACTCCATGCTCAACGCGTTTGATTTGGCTAACTCATGACATTACTTCGCACGACGCACTTGAAGGTCATGCGAATTTCACAAAGCAATTCCATGCTGCTGTGACTACTTGCAGTGCACAAAAACAGAGAAAGCGAAACTTGGACGAACTAAACCAACTTGAAAACGCCATTGCCAAGGCGGGTTATAATGACATCCGTCCCGAAACCATTCGGGAATTGGATCGCTATTGCCAAATCCTTTGGGATTGGAATACCAAGATCAATCTCACTCGGCACACAACATACGAACTTTTCGTCGAACGCGACTTGCTGGATTCAATAGAGCTTTAAAAAGTGATTGCCCCCGGCGAACGCGTCCTGGACGTTGGAACCGGTGGCGGGGTGCCCGGGATTTTGCTTGCAATCCTTCGCCCCGATATTCAGGTTGCTTTGTGTGATAGCGTAGCCAAAAAAGCCAAGGTAACCGAATCGATTATTCAGTCACTTGGGATGAGTGTGCCTGTGTTTGCCAATCGAGCACAAGATTTACTGAGCGATTTTCGATATGACAGTTTAGTGGCAAGGGCCGTGGGGCCTTTACCGAAACTTTGCACTTGGTTTCGAGAATACTGGGGCGATTTTGGCAGACTGCTGGCGATCAAAGGTCCTCGGTGGGTCGAAGAACGCGGCGAAGCACGTCATCGAGGACTGATGAAAGGTGTCGAGCTAAGGCGGTTATCTTCGTATTCCAGCCCGACTACGGGGGCGCAAAGTTTCATACTGCAATTGAGGCAAGCTCCGCTCAATGCGAAAACAGTGGAAGAAGATTAATTCAGCATTGGATTTTGAGTTACAAGCCTCTCCTTTTCCCCTTTTCGAGTCATGAAGGCGTAATTACTCTGGGACTTGCTTGGCATCAACGAATTGCTTGGCGGATTTCGAGTTTGCCGCAAATTTCCGAATTGGAAACCTTTCAATCACAACGCGTGTTTCGACAAGACGAGTTTACAAAAAATGTCCGCATATAACTTAACGCACCTTAAACAACTCGAAGCCGAAAGTATTCACATCATTCGTGAAGTTGCGGCCGAATTCAAAAAACCCGTCATGCTGTATTCGATCGGCAAAGATTCCGCCGTCATGACACAGTTGGCTTTGAAAGCTTTCTATCCCGCCAAGCCCCCGTTTCCGTTCTTGCATGTCGATACGACTTGGAAGTTCAAAGAGATGATCGCTTTTCGCGAATCTTATGTTCGCAATGAGCTGGGTATCGAGTTGTTTGTCCACATCAACGAAGAGGGGCGAAAACTCGGAAT
>JANMNK010000326.1:0-2667 GCA_031373875.1 Pirellulaceae bacterium
GATCCAGATTTTGGGTTTGCTGCGATGAATATTCGGCGCGCGTTTGTCATGGATTTTTGTGGCATAGCGTATTTTAGGGGTAAATCAGCGTTTCCAATATAACGAAAGTCCGTCTCACGCAAACGGGCAGCTATAGTTCATTTGAAATCCTCCATTCCAGTATTCGATTCCTCAAGCAAACCCGGCGTTAATAGTCTTTCATGAATTCATTCAAACGACGAATCTTGAGTGGAACTGCCGCGACATTTGTCATGCGACTCTTCGCAATCGCGCTCGTCTTGCTGCTTTACAAGTTGCTATCCAATGGAATGTCGACGGCCGAGTTTGCAGACTATCAGCTTGGCATCGACATAGCACTGTTCATAAGCCTGGCTGGATCGGGCGGATTGAACCCTGGCATTATTCGCGTCTTGGCCGGTAGAACCAAGACACTCGCGGCAAGTCAGACGCGACTGTTAATCAACCGCAGTTCCCTGCTTCTGTTTATTATTTGCTTAGCCGTTTCTTGCTTGGCTTATGTCCTGTTGAGTTTAGTCTTCTGCGATTGGCTAGCTTGGCCACAGCGGATTGTACTCGCAAGCGTTGTGTGTGGAGCCTTGCTTGCTGCGCATCGCTACTTAAGCGCAGTATTTCGAGGAGCTCATTCGGCGGTTTGGTCTGCAGCACTGGACGGCCGATCTGGGGGACCGCTTGCCATCGGCCTTTACGTTACGCTAACGATCATTTTGCTGTTCTTTAATTACTCCGTTGACTCCGTCCGAGCACTTTGGATTTTGGCAACTAGTCTGTTCATCGCGATTCCGATCATTTTGCCGGTTCTTCACCGGACGATACTTAAAGAATTTCCCGACAAGCCAGAAAGCGGGGCGGATGACGACATCCCGAGATTTAACGCTCTATTCTGGGTATCGGTTCCCTTTGTTGCGTCGCAGCTAGTCAATTTTGTGTCGGCGGAACTCGACTTCCTTATTGCCACATCGACCTTGGCAAAAGAAGACGCGAGCATGTTGGGAGCCGCCCGACGGTTAGTAGTCAATTTCCAAGTACCCACGCAGATCTTGATGCTTTCCACAATCTCCACAGTTGCCGAACTTCACGCCAAGAAGCGGCTCGTCGAACTGCAAAGGGTGACTCAAACTGCAGCCATGTTCGCCTTCATTGTTACTTTTCCACTTATCGTTCTAAGCATCGTTTTCCGGGAACCGTTACTCGAGCTTGTATACGATGAACGTTACCGAAAAGCGGGAACGGTCTTCGCAATTTTAGCAGTGGGACAACTTGTAAACTTGCTGTCGGGTCATGCGGGGCAAACACTTGGAATGGCGGGACGAACTCATACTGTCACCATTATCAGTTTAATCGCGTGTTTTATGCTTCTTGTTATCGGTCCCTTGGTAGCGCGGCAATATGGGTTGACCGGGCTTGCTATCGCTTCTACAACCGTCACCAGCCTTCAATTCATGGGATTGTGGATTTTTGTGCGAATCCAAACAGGCGTTTGGACTCATCCTTATCTGCACATTCAGTATTTGCGGCAAAGAAAAACCAAGCACCTACAAGATTAGTCCTAAATGACGATTCAGTTTCGACAATTCAAGGTCTATAGTTCGTTATTTATGTTTCGAAACCGAAACCTAAGGAGGCGAGATGGAATCCTTACGGCTTAATATTGGCGCGGGAGTGTCGTACATACCGGGCTACAAGAATATTGATGTGGCACCGCGGGCAGAGATTTGTCTGGATCTTAACAAGGACCGTTTGCCTTTTGAAACTAGCTCTGTAGACCTAGTTTTTTCCTACCACACGCTTGAGCATGTATCGAATTACTTGTTTGCTTTGGGGGAAATCCATCGTGTTCTGAAACACGGCGGCATTTTTTTGCTGGGCGTGCCATACGTCACGAGCACCCGATCTCACATGGTGAATCCGTATCATGTGCAGAATTTCAATGAGCATTCCTTCGATTTTTTCGATTCCAGAAAAAGTAAAGGCAGTGCGGCGGAAGAAAACGAAATACTCTTTAACAAAGTGTTTCACTACTATCACTACGTAGGAATTTTCCACCTGTTCCCCCCGCCGTTTTGTGACTGGGCTCGCCGCCATCTTTTGAACGTCGTTCGGAAAATTGACTACGGTTTGGTGGCAATTAAAGACCTATCAAAACCTATTGCGATTACGTCGGAGCTTCAATCGCAGTTGCGACGGCAATATCGCGAATGCCTCGACTCTCGAGTTGTTTACCCAGAAATAAGCCCTACGCATCTTGTGAGAGGAAATGCGTTCAAGGACAGATTACGCGTTTTCAAACACTGGTGGAACGCGACGGACGTTTGATTAGGTCGGTATGCCTAAATGGAGAAGGCTATTTGGCAATTTGCGGCATTATCAGGCTTTCAACACGAGCAGGGATTTTGCGATTTGGCCCGAGTGCATTGTTTCAAATGCGTCGTGCCAGTTTTCAAGCGACCACTGGCCGCCGACGATGTGTTCGACTGGCAGAGCGCCTGATGTTAAGAGACATAAGACACGTTCCCACATGGGCCAATTGTGACTAAATGAGCCTTGTAGGGTCACGTTCTTTTGCACGAGCGGATCAAGCGAGAAATTGACGGGATCACGGCCCCAACCTACTTTGCTGATCCAGCCACCAGGACGAACGATATCGAT
>JANMNK010000335.1:0-7667 GCA_031373875.1 Pirellulaceae bacterium
CAATACGATCTTCACTGGTAATCCGATCAAGAGAGTTTTTTCGTGTCCATGCAATACACAACTAGCAACATGAATCTGAATAACCGCTACGGTAACATCGTTTTGATTGCGGCCTGGGTCGTACTCGCGTTGACCGTTCCCGCTTCGCATGTCTACGGCCAACAATCGTCCGCCTCCGAGAGTGATTATTACCGCATCACAAGTTTCGAAATTCCCGAAGGTGTGGAGCTCGAAGCGACTTCGTTTCAGCTCATGCCCGACGGACGCATGGCGGTAGCATCGCGACGGGGGGAAATATGGATGATCGAAGATCCGATGGCAAAGGAAGTTTCCGCCAAGCAATTCATGCTTTTCGCTCAAGGCCTGCACGAACCGATTGGATTGGCCGAAAAGGATGGTTGGCTGTACGTGACTCAGCGTCCTGATGTTTCCCGTTTACGTGACACGGACGGAGACGGTCAAGCTGACGAGTTCGAAATTGTCGCAGATGGCTGGAACATTACTGGAGACTATCACGAGTACGCTTTCGGCTCCAAATTCGACCGCGACGGGAACATTTGGGTTGCACTGTGCTTGACCGGCTCGTTTAGTAGCGATGCACTTTATCGAGGTTGGGCAGTGCGTGTCACTCCCGATGGAAAGACCATTCCTACGACAAGCGGACTTCGTTCTCCAGGCGGTGTGGGAATGAATGCTTCTGGCGATATTTTCTACACCGACAACCAAGGTCCATGGAACGGCACGTGCTCGCTCAAGCTCTTGTCACAGGGCAAGTTCGTTGGCCATCCGGGTGGTTTTAAGTGGTACGAGCAAGCAGAGTTCGCGATGGGAAAAAAACCCGCAGAACCCAAAGACGGCAGTCGTTTTGTCATCGAAGCTGATCGCATTCCCGAATACGAACCACCGGCGATCATGTTCCCATACGGAAAAATGGGACAGTCCGCCGCCGGAATCGCTTGCGATACTTCGGGTGGCAAGTTCGGTCCGTTCAGCGATCAAGTCTTTGTTGGCGATCAGACCTTTAGCACTGTAATGCGATGCTACTTGGAAAAAATCGATGGCCACTATCAAGGTGCATGTTTCCCGTTCCGCGAAGGTTTCGACTCGGGCATCGTCGGATTGCAGATGCATCCCAGTGGCAGCTTGTTCGCAGGGGGAACGAATCGGGGATGGGGCTCGCGAGGAACGAAATCTTTTTGCGTTCAACGGCTTGATTGGACCGGCCAGGTTCCCTTTGAGATTGCAGAAATGCACGCCAAGGTGGATGGGTTTGAACTGGTCTTTACCAAACCTGTGGCGCGCGAATCCGCCGAAGATATTTCTTCGTACGAGATGAAAACTTTTACGTACATCTTCCAAGCGTCCTATGGCAGTCCCGAAGTTGACGCAACGACTCCCAAGATTCTTGCGGCCAAGTTGTCCAGCGATGGAACACGAGTGCACCTAACCATCGACGGCCTACAACGAGGTCATGTCCACCATCTGCGATCGCAAGGCGTGCGGTCCACTGAGGGAGAGTCGTTACTGCACAAGGACGCTTACTACACGTTGAACTACTTGCCAAAGTAGTACTCGCTAAAATAATTCGTCGACATTGATCTAACGTAGACGGCTTTTGCTGTTCTTTCTCCCAACTTCGCCGAATAACCGTTCATTCGAGGGGCTTTCTTGGTAGACATGGCTAGGTCGCTTCTCGTATAATAGATGCAGTCTGTTTCAGCGGACTCCCACCTTTCCGTAACATGCAGTTGGTTACGCCTTCCTCCCTTGCCAAAGTCGATTTCACGATGGTCGAATTCGATTCGAAACGAACTGAGTTGCCAAGCTCGTTATGCATTTGCATTTTCGGATTGGTGTTTGCGATCAGTCAAGGAAAACTACTCGCCACCGACGGAGCGCGCGTAGTCAGTTTTACCAATGACGTCGTTCCGGTTTTGACAAAGTCCGGTTGCAATACGGGTGTCTGCCATGCCAAAGCTGGCAACGGCCAAAATGGGTTCCAGTTTTCTTTGCTAGGTTTTGAACCGCGCGAAGATTACGAACACTTGGTGAAAGAGGGGCGCGGACGACGGCTTTTTCCGGCCGCTCCTGAACAGAGCCTTGTGCTCATGAAAGCGACCGGCCAAGTTCCGCACGGAGGGGGAGTCCGTCTCGATCCTGGGTCCGAGAGTTATGCTTTGCTGTTGGACTGGATCCGTCAAGGAGCCAATTTTGATGGCCCTGAAGCCCCCACGCTAAAATCATTTGAGGTAGTCCCCGATCATCAATCGGTAAACCCTGGTGCTGAACAGCAACTGAGAACAATCGCCCGTTACTCGGACGGTAGCGAGAAAGATGTTAGTGGTCTTGCTCTCTACGAATCCAACGATACGGCCATGGCCACAGTAAACGCGAACGGGTTTGTAAAAATACTCGACAAGCCTGGTAAAGTCGCCGTGATGGTCCGCTATCAAGGCAAGGTCGCAACGTACAATGCGTCGGTTCGGCTCGGGGCTCCCGTCGAAAACTTGCCACCTGCCAAGAACTTCGTCGACGAACTGATTTTTTCGAACTTGCGAGAACTCGGCGTCCCCCCCTCGCCGGTTTGCGACGACGCGACTTTTTTGAGACGCGTAACTTTGGACATTGCCGGTCGTTTGCCAACACTGCAGGAATCGACGCAATTCTTGGCAAGTACCGAACCGAACAAACGCAATGAAGTCGTCGAGACGTTGCTTCGAAGTCCCGATTATGCCGACTACTTTGCCAACAAGTGGACGTCGCTTCTCAAAAATCGTCGCGACGACGCGAGTGACATCAAGTCGAACTTTGCGTTCCATGCATGGATGCGTGATAGCTTGCTTGCGAACAAACCTTACGATCAAATCGTTCGCGAATTACTCGCTGCGACTGGAACCGTCATGGGAAATCCAGCAGTTGCTTGGTACAAACGCGTTAAAGAACCGAAACAACAGCTTGAAGATGTCGCTCAGCTATTTCTCGGCGTTCGACTGCAATGCGCACAATGCCACCATCATCCTTTCGAACGTTGGAGCCAAAACGACTACTACAGTTTTTCCGCGTTCTTCAGTCAAGTGGGCCGTAAACCGTCGAACACTCGCGGCGAAGACCTGATCTTCCATCGCCGTGGCGTGGCTATGGCCAAAAATGTTAAGTCGGGAGAAATGCTGAAGCCTGCGGCACTTGGAGATGCGATCCCCGAAATCGTTCCAGACGAAGATCCACGTTTGAAGCTCGTAGATTGGATGTCGTCCAAGACCAACCCTTTTTTCGCCAAGGCGCTCGTGAACCGCTACTGGAAACACTTTTTCCAACGAGGCCTGATCGAACCCGAAGATGACATTCGCGACACGAATCCGCCAACAAACCCTGAGCTGCTGGCCGCGTTGGAAACACACTTTATCAATTCCGGGTTTGATCTAAAGGAATTAATTCGCGTCATCACCAACTCTAGCGCCTATCAGTTGAGTGCGACGCCGAATCAATACAACATTGTCGATCGTCAAAATTATTCACGGTTTTATCCGCGACGTTTGCAAGCCGAAGTGCTGCTGGATTCTATCGACTATCTCTGCGAATCCGAAACCGATTTCCCCAACCTGCCGGCAGGCACCCGGGCGATTGCGTTGCCAGACAACAGCTACAACACCGCTTCTCCCTTCCTTAAAGTTTTTGGAAGACCGGAGAGCGAAAGCGTCTGCGAATGCGAGCGAGTTCAATCGTCGAGTCTGGCGCAAAGCCTCCATTTAATCAACGCCGCAGACTTCAAGTCCAAGCTGTCTCGACCCGGCGGTCGCGCCGATCGATTGTCGAAAGATAGTCGAAGCAACGAAGACCGAATCCGCGAACTGTACTTAGCGGCTTTTGCGCGAGAAGTTCGACAAGACGAACTTGCGACAGCTTTGCAATTTTTGAATGAACCTCGACTAAACAAAGACGGGCAACCGATCGATGCAAGTACTGCGAACAACACGAATTTCCAGGACTTGATTTGGGCGTTGAGCAACACCAAAGAATTTTTATTCAACCATTAATCGACAATTGCCCATCGAGCGAAGACTTTTTTGGGCAAATGCTGATTAACACGAAGGATAACGACCATATTTTCTACTGAAGAAATTGACACCTTACCCATGATGATAAAGCCAGGCCATAAAAGAAATCGAATCCATCTTTACGGGCTCGCTCGCGCTGCAACACCAATCGCGTTATGCATGCTCGCGTCGATATGCGTGGCATCGCAGGCGTCCGCACAATCGGTTGGATTACCGCTTCCTCGTTTATTAACGACCATGCCCATGGGCGGCACAGTGGGTTCGCAAGTAGATATCGTGATCGGTGGCGAGAATATCGAAGAAGCGGATCAATTCTATTTTTCAGATCCTCGCCTGTCAGCAACTCCCAAACTAAACGCGAACGGAAAACCAGAGCCAAACAAATACATCGTGACGATCGCTCCGGATTGCCCGCCGGGCACCTACGAAGCTCGAGTGATGACGCATTTTGGAATTTCATCAGCACGTGCTTTTACGGTTGGTACCTTGCCTGAAGTCACCCAAAAAAACCCTAATACATCGCTTGCAACAGCCATGGAGTTCAAGACGAACACGGTCTGCAATAGTGTGATGTCGCCCAAGTCAGTCGACTATTACGTGTTCGAAGCGACAGAAGGCCAGCGATACTTTATCGATTGTTCGGCCAAAGGAATCGATTCCAAGCTGGATGCGGTGCTTGTAGTGGCCGATGCCGAAGGACGCGATTTGCTTGTTGAGCGAAAGGGCGGAATTATCGATTTCAAAGCGCCCCGCCGTGGAAAATTCGTCGTCAAAGTCCACGAACTAACGTTCAAAGGCGGCGTGGAATACTACTATCGGCTCACTGTCCGCGAAGCTGCGTCCGATGCCGTGATTCCAATTCCATTGCGATCGAAAACGGTCAGCGCTTTTTCGTGGCCACCCGTTGGACTGACAGAATCTGCTGCTGTTTCTGAAACGGAGCCTAACAATCTCCAGGCGCAAGCTCAATCCATCGAACTACCTTGTGACATTGCTGGCGCGTTCTTCCCGGCTGCCGACGTTGATACATTTCAGTTCAACGCCAAAGCAGGCGAAATTTGGTGGGTTGAATTGGCATCGGAGCGATTAGGTTTGCCCACAGATGCTTCGATCTTGATTCAGCGAGTGACAGGCGAAGGTAACGACCAGAAATTGGCCGACATCGCTGAATTCACTGACATCCCCAGCCCGGTCAAAGTCTCGAGTAACGGTTACGCCTACGATGGTCCACCGTTTGATGCAGGTTCGCCGGACATCATCGGAAAACTTGAAATTAAAGAAGAAGGTTTATATCGCCTTCAAGTGACCGATCTCTTTGGCGGAACGCGGAACGACCCTCGGAATATTTATCGATTGGTCATTCGTCAAGCTGCACCGGATTTTGCCTTGGTCGCTTGGCCGCTTCACATGGAGTTGCGAAACGGCGATCGAAACGCTCTGTCTAAACCCATCGCACTCCGTGGCGGCGCGACGATGGCCTTGGAAGTTGTCACCGTCCGGCGAGATGGATTCGATGGCGATGTAGATTTAGTGATGGAAGGATTGCCCGACGGGGTTACGGCTCAGGGACTAAAAATCCCCGCCGGACAATCGCGAGGAATCATGTTGATCACAGCTCACCAAGATGCTCCTCGTTCCTTTGCAAACGTACGATTTTTCGGTCGTGCACAGATTCAAGGGAACACAGTTTCGCGGCCTTGTCATATGGCTGAATTCAAATGGCCTATTCCCGATTCTTGGGGCGAAGTACCTGAACCGCGATTAGTTGCCGATGTCCCCGTGTCCGTTTGCGGAGCCGAGTATGCACCTTTGACGATTACTGCCAAGGAAAACAAAATTTGGGAAGTCAAACCAGGCGACAAGCTAACGATCCCGCTTGTGCATGTTCGCCGAAGCGAGTTTTCGGGTTCGAACCTATTGCTAAAGACTTTTGGGAATGTGTTTGAACGAACGCCGCAGTTCAGCGTCGTGTTGACGGACGACCAATCGGAAGCCATCCTTGATACAGGGGCCCTCAAGCCGCCGCCTGGTGATTACGTTATCGCGTTTTATGGTGGTGCGGTTGCAAAATATCGTCACCGCATGGATACCGTCGTTAAAGCACAAGCTGATTTCAAGAAAGCCGAACAAGAAATTGCAACGCTCGCAACCGAAGTTCAGCGATTAAAGGATGAAGCCGCGTCCGCATCGCCGGATCGTCAAACCGAAGTGGATGACACTTTGGCAAAGGTCGTCTCTGAACAACTTGCGGCGAACGCCGCTCGCAAGTCTGCAGAAGAACAGGTTAAAATCGCTACGGAACGATCGCAACCAAGAGACATTGTCGATATCGTCGTAACGGAACCCATAACGATTCGCGTCTTGCCGCCGGAGGTAAAATGAACGATCCCTTTAATGCGTCCAATGTGTCTGCTTGCCAAGGCCCCCTGGCATTTGGCTCGACGGGTCGACGCGGTTTTATTCGCATGGGACTTGCCGGTTTTGCAGGATTGAGTTTACCTGGAATTCTTCGCCTGCAAGCTCAAAGTGCGTTGGCTAGCGACGACGTTTCCCAACCGCGCAGCGAAAAAACTGCGGTCATCATGGTTTGGAAACCTGGTGGATGTTCGCATATCGACACGTACGATCCGAAACCCGATGCGGAAAGCGAATACCGAGGCCCGTTCGGAACGATCCCCACCAAAGTTCCCGGCATGCGTTTCACCGAACTGATTCCCATGCAAGCACAGATTGCCGACAAGTTCACCGTCCTGCGATCGATGCAACAAGCAGCAGGTGGCCATCCTGCCGGCTCCATGCAGTTACTGTCCGGAGATCCCGATACACGCGACAAACCAAAACCAAAATTGCCAGACTGGATGTCCGTGACGAATTACCTTCGTTCCGCTCAAGGTCCGCGTACAAACCCGTTGCCAGCATACGTGGGAATCAATCCACCACTCGAATACAACGGCCCAGCATACTTGGGTGATGCCTATTCTCCCTTTACAGTAACGGGCGATCCGAGCTCACCAACTTTTTCAGTTCCGAATATCGGTTTGTCCGATCAAAGCGAAATCCAGCGACTGGAACGCCGATCAACCCTCCGGCAGCGTCTCGATACTTTGGAACGTGCCTTCGATCAACAAGGCGAATTGGGAGCACTCGACCAGTTCGAAGTGCAAGCGATGACGCTGCTTACGAACCCGAAAACAAAGGAAGCTTTTGACCTAAGTCGCGAGGACGATCGTACGCGTGATCGCTACGGTCGAAACTCCTGGGGCCAACAACTGTTGCTGGCACGGCGTCTTATCGAAGCTGGCGTCGATGTACTTACGACAAGTCTAAGCGGGCCTTTATGCGGCCGAGTTGGCAACTGGGACGATCATGCTGTGAATCACCACGTGTTCGATGCAATGCGGTTTCGCGCGCATGCTTATGATCAAGCTGTTTCTGCCTTGATCGAAGATATCTACCAACGCGGTTTAGACAAACGCGTGCTTGTTGTCGTGACGGGCGAATTTGGACGCACGCCGAAGATAACTTATGAACCCAGCACTGGCGAAGGCAACGCAAGCGGTCCAGCGGGAACGCGACAACCAGGACGGGATCATTGGCCTCGAGCTTTTTCGA
>JANMNK010000344.1:0-9232 GCA_031373875.1 Pirellulaceae bacterium
GGTTTTCGTCCAGCAGCCACTTTGACGTCGGTGATTGTCCGGGCATTGGCCAATCACCGGAATGGGCAGCGCAAGATCCCTTGGATGCCGCGCCCGTAGGTCTTGGCTTTAACGGAGTCAAGGCGTCCGTTTCTCGAAGTCGCGTTTATCGCGACGTTTATTACATTGCCACCAGCAGTGGCGATTACAGCTATAATCCAGTCCTAGCGCAAGAATCATTGCTGGCTCCAGATAAATGGTCCTCCACGGACGTAATCGCTCAGCGTCGAGTTGGAAATTACACGCTCGGCGACAGAGAATATTTTCCGATGGGAGACAATTCTCCGGCAAGTTCCGACGCTCGCTATTGGGGAGCGTTGCCAGAGGAATTGCTCATTGGCCGCGCGATCCTCGTTTTTTGGCCGCATCATTGGAATCGACCGATTCCGTATACACCCAATATCAAACGTTTTCGTTTGATCCGTTAACTGAATTTTCGACAAGGAAGTCTTGAGCCATGGATGTGCTACAAGTAACGGATTTGGAAAAATCCTATGGACGACGCAAAGTTGTCAACGGCGTCAGTTTTCGCGTTGGATTGGGTGAAATCGTAGGGCTGCTCGGTCCCAACGGCGCGGGAAAATCCACTAGTTTCCGCATGACCTGTGGATTGGTCATTCCGGACCGTGGCAGAGTATTGTTGGGTGGCCAGGACGTCACGTCGTGGCCCATGTTCCGTCGAGCTCGCGATGGCGGGATGGGATATTTGGCACAGGAATCGAGCGTTTTTCGGAAACTTTCTGTCGAACAGAATATACTGGCTATGCTCGAGCTTCTCGGCGTCGGTCGCCGGGCTCGTAAAGCTCGATGCAATGAGTTGCTTGAGCAATTTGATATCACCCACATTCGCAAATCACGGGCTTCCAAGCTTTCCGGGGGAGAACGCCGTCGACTGGAAATCGCCCGATGTTTAGTTTCCAATCCGCAGATTATAATGCTGGACGAGCCGTTTGCCGGGATCGACCCTATTACGGTACAAAGTATTCAAGAGATTATTTTTAAGTTGCGTTCAGCAGGCATCTCCATCTTGATCACGGACCATGCGGCTCGCGAGATTCTGGACGCGGTTGATCGCTGTTACGTGATCAGCAAAGGAATCGTGCTTTGCGAAGGATCGCCTGACGAAGTGAAACAACATCCCGAAGTGCGACGCCAATACCTTGGGAACATTGATGGGTATACTTCGAATGAAGGCCCTCCTCCGCCCCATTGGCCAGAAAAAGCAGCAGTCGCAGCCGTTGGCGCGGGTGCCAAGCCTACAATCAAACGAAGTTTCTTGCGACGACGAACAGATATTTGACAGGAGCCGATAACCCTATTAAAGTACAAAGTATTGAAGAGATCATTTTTAAGCTGCGTTCGGCCGGCATTTCTATCTTGATCACGGATCATGCTGCTCGCGAGATCCTGGACGCGGTTGATCGCTGTTACGTGATCAACAAAGGAATCGTGCTTTGCGAAGGATCGCCTGACGAAGTGAAACAACATCCCGAAGTGCGTCGCCAATACCTTGGGAACATTGATGGGTATACTTCGAATGAAGGCCCTCCTCCGCCCCATTGGCCAGAAAAAGCAGCAGTCGCCGCCGTTGGCGCGGGTGCCAAACCCACAACCAAACGCAGTTTCTTGCGACGCCGAACAGATATTTGACAGGAGCCGATGACTATGTCTCGCAAGCCACTTAAAAAACTGCGAGACAAAGCCCAAAGGCGAGTCCCTCCGCAAACAGGTCATCGTAGTCGAGCGCTTCGTTTCGAAAGTCTTGACAGGCGGATTGTCTTTTCAGCCGAGGGGGCAGCTTTCCAAGTTGATACTCCGCTTGATGCTACAGGCCTACTTGGCAATCTTACCGCTAGCGCAAATTGGGGCGATGGAACAACGTCTGCGATATCGGTTTCCACGCCACCCACTGCCGGACCGTTGCGCGCGAAGATTGATTATTCGTTGGACACGTCGAATTTTTTTAATACCGCTGAGAAACGCGCGACGCTACAAAATGCGATCGATTCTGTTTTAGGCCGCTTTTCGGATACTTTAGAAAGTATTGTTCCTTCAGGCTCAAATACTTGGACTGCAAGTCTAACGAATCCTACTACGGGGAACCCGCTGTTACGTGACAACTTGTCGATTGCAGCAAATGAGATCCTGATCTTTGTGGGTGCGCGAGATTTGCCTGGCAACCAAGTTGGATTCGGAGGCCCTGGTGGGTTTGGCGCAGGCGGGTCTATTGCATGGATCAACACAGTCACCGCTCGAGGTCAAGCAGGAGCGTTGTCCAATCCTGCAACGGATACTTCACTGTGGGGCGGTCAGTTATCATTCGATACGCTCGCGAAATGGCATTTTGGAGAAAGCACCACTGGGCTCGATCCTGATGAAACCGATTTCTACAGTGTCGCCGTTCACGAGATTTCTCACATGCTTGGCTTTGGAACCAAGAATCCTGACATTCTGAAAATTAACGCGTGGGAAAGATTCCTGGTGGGCAATCAGTTTGCCGGGCCATTGGCAAAATCCCAATACGAATTAGGCGGCAATATTCCATTGGAGTCCGATCAATCGCACTGGATCAACGGGACGACCGACAACGGTTTTGAAACCTTGATGGATCCGTCCATAGCCAAGGGGACTCGTAAGTTGCTTGCGCCGCTTGACTTGGCGGCCTTCGGCGATCTCGGGTGGCAACGCATTATCCCTTCAGTTCGATTGACGGGCGAGCATGTCTACGGCGACAACGGGATATTTCCAGTTTCGATTACCGTGCGAGGTAGCCGCGTTGGCGAACGAACGATTCCTTTGACTGCAAGCGTCTCCAATGTCGCGCCGACGCTTGCCGATCGTGCAGACATGACGGCACGCGTTGGTCAAGTTATCACAATTCCAAACCTAGGGACATTTACAGATCCCGGTTTCGGATCGCCACTAGCTGTTCCTCCTCTCAAGGAAGAATTCACTTTTGAAATCGACTGGGGTGATGGCACTCCAGCGGACAAAGGCAACGCGACGATCGACAAGAACGGCTCAACAGGTGTATTGACGCTTGGTTCCTACGACGGCTCGCACACGTACAACCGAATTGGGAAATTCAACGTACGGTTTTCAGTGACCGACGACAACGGCGGCTCCGCTAGTCAGTCGTTTCAGATCGATGTACTTCCTGAAGCGGCGTTGACGGTTTCCATCGACCGAACGCAAATATCGGAAAACGCAGGCAGCAATGCCGCAACATTGAAAATCCAGAGATCAGGATTTCCTATCAGCGAGCAAACAGTGGTAACGCTGACCTCGTCCGACATTACAGAAGTGAAATTGCCAGCGACCGCAACTTTCCCGGCCAATGTCAGCGAAATCATTGTTCCCATCGAAGCGGTGGATGACGATTTATTGGACGGCATGGTACTGGTCCAGCTCGATGCAAAATCAGGAACCGTTCAGTCAGACGAGGCAACGATAGAAGTTCTAGATTTCGAGTCTTTGCTGCTTGAACTGAGTTTGTCGCGAGTCAAAGAGAACGCCGGTTCAAAAGCGGCGCAGCTTACTGTTCGCCGGTCCAACACGGATCGTTCCAATCCGTTGGTCGTAGAGTTGCGGTCATCGGACACGAGCGAAGCGAAAACAATTGACACCGTTGAAATTCCCGCCAACCAAGCTTCTGTCCAAGTTGATGTCGACGCAATCGACGACGTTTTGCTTGACGGACTGCAATCGGTGGTGCTGTCGGCGCAGGCGGCTGGGTATATGGTGGGCCAAGTTACATTGGAAGTCGAAGATTTCGAAGCAATTATTGTTTCCATCTTGACGGCTGATATCGGCGAAGCGGAGCCAAAAAGAAAAGGCCGTGCATCCGTTCAACTACCAGTCCCAACGTCGGTTGCTGGCGGCCTGACAGTCAAGCTTTCCAATGATTCGCAGTCAAATTTGACTGTGCCCGCCCAAGTTCTCATTAACCAAGGCTCTGCTGCCGTTGAGTTTGAATTTGATGTTATCAACGACTTTAAGGTCGAAGGTCCGCAGATTGTTCAATTGATTGCAACCGCCCTGGGTTACGTTAGCGGCACTGCTCCCGTGACGATTCAAGATGACGATATGCCGCTCTGGCAAAATCCTGTGAAACATGAAGACGTCGATGGCAAGGGCACTGTACTGCCACTGGACGCTCTCCTGATCATCAATCGTTTAATATCTAAAGGGATTGGACCAATGATTCCGGGCATAGATCCAGCAGAACCCTTCTTGGATCCATCAGGAAACGGGATCATAGAACCGCTTGACGCTTTGTTGGTTATCAACGAACTGAATCGGCGCAGATAAATCGGAATCGGGTTGTTTTCAGGCAGGGCCTCTCGTATTTTGCGAGCGGACCTGCATGGACTAGAACATGAATATGCGCATGAACATGAGCGGCCAGGCGCTAGCCGCCGGTGCTGAACGATTGCGTAAACGGCGGCTAGCGCCGAGCCGCTCAGTAGAGTGGATGAGATCTTCGGATTCGTTTGCAAGGTCCCAGATTCGATTGGCCATCCAACACTCTGCGCACGGGCTGCACACGGAAACACGTATTCGCGCGGAGTTCAAACGGCAGCGTTGATTGATCCCGTCAAAACAATGGTTGAGCGATTACACCGCGCCAAGTAATTCCGACCTGAGTTTTACAAGGAGGCCTGCGGCGTGTCCGACTTCAGCTTTTTGCCGTTCGGGTTCTTGGGGTATCTCGCGTTCGATCGTAAGTGGTCCGTAGTAGCCGATCTCCATCAAAGTCTGCAAGTACTCGCGCATGCCAACTTGACCTTCACCCAAGGGAGTTTCGCAACCCCAGGTAACGCCCGGCTGATCGCTCCAGGTTCCATCTTTGCAGTGAACGCTCCGCACGTAAGAGCCAATCTTGCGCAGTGCTTCAATCGGATTGCCTGTCCCGTAAAGTATCATGTTGGCTGGATCGAAGTTAACGAACAAATTCGGTCGAGCTACATCTTTGAGGAACTGTAACAAGCCGTCGGCGGTTTCTTGTCCGGTCTCAAGGTGAAGACTTTGATCGTTTCTCGCAACATACTCGCATAAGGCGCGTGTGACGTCCACGATCTGCGTGTACTTGGAGGAAGTCGTATCGTGAGGAACGAAACCTAGATGCAGTGCTACGACATCGCAACCCAGCAATCTTGCGAAATCGGAGATCTCGCGCATCTCCTGTACTCGCGCGGCCCGCGTCGACTCAGGCACGAGTCCTACCGTACGTTCTACCGTGGGTATGTCTGCATAGCTTTCGCCAGCAAAGCCACCGAAGACGCACGTCAATTCGATGCCCAGGCTCTCAAGCTTCTTTACAAAGTTGGCTGCTGACTCCGCAGTGCGCGTTTCGCGATGCGGCGCGTGAAGCTGAATCGTCGGAATTCGCAGTTCGTTGGCCACGTCCAATCGCACACCAAGCCCAGCGTCGATACTGGTGAAAACGCCGATAGGCCATTTTGGTTGAGGTGCCATATTCTTTTTTCGCTCAAATTAGGTACAAGGTAGGAAGCTACGGATGGGGTCGCCCAGTAGGTAGGTGACAGAAAAATAATGCAAGCATTTTATCTATTGCGAAGGACAATTTGACCAGCCCCCGACGACCCCGAAACAGTATTTCTGAACAACTAACTTACCCTGGACTGTGTTAATCACTGAATTCGGGTTTCGAGGAGACAACTCCGCGTCGAAATGGAGCGGTTTCAACTCACCCTTTTTTTAACCGTCACCGTTTCGATCGCTTGATTTTTCAAATAAAAAAAGCCGCAGAACCTGTTGGAACTGCGGCTTTGATTTTGACTTTTATCGATCCGGGCCTTTATGGGGCGACAGATTGGCCAAGAACTCGTTCTTCTTCTTCTTCAGGGATGATGATTCGAGGTGTAACTGTCATCATGAGAGAATTCGTTTCTCGACCGATACCGACGTTTTTAAACAAACGGCTGACGTATGGAATCTTGTTCAAGAATGGTACACCGCGTTCCGTGCGGCCTTCCCGAAGACGCTTGATACCACCAAGAAGAATCGTACCACCGTCTGGAACCGTTACCGTCGTTTGAATGCTAGTCGTACCCAGAGTTGGCAACTGGACGGTCGAACCAGTTCGAGTGATTTCTTCGTCATCCTTGGTACCAGTTGGCTTGCCGTCAGTTCCGATCACGTTCGAACCAGACTTGGAAGTTGTCGTTCCTTCGAATGTAAAGGTTCGGTCGGCATCCTCGATGCGAGTGAACATCGGAACCAAGGTCATTCGCACGAATCGCTTGTCCGGGGACACGACCGATTGCACGCTCAACTGAGTACCGTCGTTGAGGACGACGATGATCGGTTGTTGTGCGACGGCAAAATCGCCGACGATTGGTTGCAAACTGATAACGAACGGTCGCGATGCAAAGTCCAGCACGCTAGCTGTTTGTCCGTCGAACATCGTTACCTTAGGTGCTTGCATCACGTTGGTTCGCGAATCCCCTTGAGCTGCTTCGAGCAAGAAGAATAATTCCAAGTCGCTGAGGATGGCAAATCCAAACTGAGCAGCCGAAGATGCATCATAGTTACCGAAGGGTGGCAAAGTCGAACGGTAGCTACCCTGTCGGAAACGCAAGTCCAAGTCAGCGGTTGGCGTTCCATCTTGGTTCAAACCGATCGTAGCACTTGGACCGCCGTCTTCTGGTGGAATGGCTGGAACGTTGTCATCGACGTTAAAGTCGAAGTCGACGCCGAGTCGTTCGAAGAAGTTGTCGGTCAATGTGATGAATCGGACTTCGATGGTGACTTGCAAGTTTTGGAGTCGTCGAAGAGCTTGTAGCAATTCAGCGATGGCTTCATGAGTTTCTTGGGGAGCCGAGACGACCATACTGAGAACGGCTGGGAACGGCTCGATCGTATCGGTGCCTTCATCCCAACGGCCTTCGATGGTGTTTTGGATCAACTGAATCAGTGCACTAAAGTCCGCAGCGCTAACGCCGCCCAGACCGCCACCACCGCCACCGGAGGAGAATGGGTTCCCTTGAGGTGCGCCCATGATTGGAGGAGCACTGCCGCCCATACCCATACCGGGACCAAATGCACCGGGAACTCCCGGCATACCAGGCATGCCAGCACCTGGCATTCCGCCAGGACCCATTTGACCTAGCACGCCGAGGCTTGGATCGAGACTATTTTGGTTGCCGCTGGTGCTCGCAAGTTGCAAACCGGACCGAGCTTGGCTTTGAACCAACAGTTGTTGCCCCTGGTTGATATAAGCAGACTTGAGTGCCCCGGCCAAACCGGAGTTGTAGTCGACTACAAAGTTCGGAATCGGGATAATCAAATCCTTGACCGAATACACTTTGCGAATCACACCGCGATCGGCAGATTGTTGGCTAGTGATTTGCAGCACTTCGTCCTTGATTACATAAGTCAAGTGCAAAGGCTCCAGCATAAGGTTAAGTGCACTCTTGAGCGAAATCGGATTTCCACCAAGATCCAGTGTTACAGGTGTATCACTGGTAAAGCCTTCCAAAGCCAGTCCACGTGGATCGACCATGATCGGTATCCCAACCATGCTGCTCAAAGTTTGCATTGCTTGCGTAATCGGTCGAGCATCAAAACTGATCGTGACGGGATCACTTAGTTTTTCCCTAATGACCTTTTCACCAGGAGTCATTTGATACTCGCCATCGCCCGCATACTTGCGACGCATGCGAGTCAAGCTTTCCCAGCCTTGCTTGGGCATTTGGTATGGAATACGATCATCCATTGGCGTAGAGGATTCGTACACGCTATTAAAAACATCTGCCACTACCTCATCTTTGTTGTCACGCATATCTTGCTCTTCGTGAATGCGTCGAGCGAGCTTTGCATTTTGATAAAGAACAGTAGCGATTGTGGAGCTGGGATCAATTTCGCCAACTTTCTTTGCCACGATTTCCGCTTCGGCGTACTGACTTTTCTTCATCAGGTCGTTGAATTGGCTAACCATGTTCTGGATTTCGCTGTCCAGTTTGACTCGGTCAGAAGCGTCCTTCGCATTGCCCTCTTCGATCGATCGGTTTCGAACGGCAAGGTCGATTGCAGAGCGATTGTCTTCGATGTAGCCTTGGACGTTGGCGATAACGCGATCGACCATGGCCAAATACTGTTTGCGAGCGGCACCGTCCAATTGGGATTGGGCCACACGTTGACGAAGCATTTGCAAGCGATCGATTGAACCCATCGGGTCCTCTTGAACACCACGCTCGGCTTCGGAGATTTCACCGGTCACTTCGCGGAACATCTTTTGTTGAAGCAATCGTTGTTCTTGAGTGATGTTTTCCATTGCTGGAACTTGTTCTGCATCGCCGGTCGGTTGTTGCTGCGAGTTGGCAGCCATCAGCATGAGCTTGTCTTTCAACTGCGCTCGTGTTGTAACATCGAGTTCGCGTTCGAATTTCCAAGCTTGCTTGAACAAGCTAATAGCGCGTTCACGGTCGTTGGCAGACAATGCATCGAGACCTTGCCGGTACAAAGCTTCGCCATTGCCACCGGCCAAGTTAGGAGCTTCGGCAGCACCTAATTGGGGAACGGGGATTTCGCCTTGAACTTGTGCAACCCTAGTGTTATCACCGGTTGGGTTGAAAACGCCAGGACGAACAGCGTTCATCGCTGGATCATTGGCTGACGCTGGATTGTTAAAGCCACTGGCTTGAACGACCTGAGTTGGCTGTGAAAAAGCGGATTGACCGCGAAGTCCTTCGGCTCGCTCCAAATCCAGTGCAACTTGCCAAGGCTTAATTTGGTTTGCTGCAAATGCGCTCTCAGGAACCTTCATCGAATTGGCTTGGTTGATCAGGTTTCGGGCCGTCGCCAAGTCGCCTTTTTCCATAGCAAGTTTGGCTTGAGCGGCCATCGCTGCAACTTGATCGCGAGCGGCATTGCTGTCCGAGAACGACGCAGTAAACGCGCTGTTGTTTTGGGAACCGCCAAGCGATGGCGGAGCCATCAGACTAGACGCTACAGGGGACGCTGTTTTCGGAGTTGCGTTCGCTGCGAGTTGATTCAAATAGTTGGAAACAGTCTGATCGATTTGAGCGACCGGAACTTTTTTACCAAGCAGGTCACGCGTTTCCATCAGTTCACCGCGAACTTCAGGAACTTGTCGGAAATCGACAGCAGCGCGAGCGAACGACTGAAGCGCGAGGGCTTGGTTGCCTTCGTTCATCGCCGTGCGCGA
>JANMNK010000361.1:0-6681 GCA_031373875.1 Pirellulaceae bacterium
GACAGCTACTTTACCAATGCGGAAACCTTGAATCACATTGACTCGAAAACAGAGTCAACGGGACGTTCTCGCGGTTATGTTGGTGATCTGAAAATGAATCGCAAAGTGGAATGGAAAGGGAAGGTTATTGGCGTAACCAAAGTGAATCATCGCGTCCGTATCGTCATCATCTGGAATCATCGACGCGACGAAACACCGCGCAAAGTCCTGGTATCGAATCGCACGAATTGGGAAGTCCACAGAGTGTTGGAAGTTTATCGTGATCGTTGGACAGGAACAGAAACCTTTCATCGAGATGGAAAGCAAGAGTTAGGCATGGGAGATTGTCAGCTTCGTGACGGAGAGGGCCAGACAAGGCATATGTACCTCGTCATGTTGGCGTACAGTTTGCTGATGCGTGAACTCCATCAAAGCCGTGCTCGTGAATGGGCAATACATCGTCCGAAGACCATCGGCGAAGCCTGTCATGCGATGATCCACGAAGCACTTCGCGCCACCCTGAATTGGGCCATGCAACAAACCACGATCCATGGAAAACGCCCAGAAATCGTCATAAAATCACTCGGTCTAACCTAATTTGCAAAAGCTCAGTTATTAGTTGGTCACTACGTTTAGCCGAGCAGTCACTGGAACAAGATCTTCTCGAAGTTGCCTTGTTTTCCAACTGAGAGTTTTCAATTCTTGCATAGTCCATTGCGATTTGACGGTCGTCGAATGAGAAGCTTGTAAGTGAGTCATTAATGGTCGTAGTAGCCTTCTTTGAAAAGTGAAACACTTTCAATGGTTTGGTTCGGGCAATAAAACGCAAAACCAGCTGAACGCACAACAAATGTTTTCTGACGATCAAGAACTTCCAATTTTTTCTCGTTCAAATAGCGCGCAACTTCTTCCAACTTCGCGGTGAAGAAGTTCAAACCATCGAAATCGACAGTTGAAGGTGGGAATACCTCAATGTATTCTAGCCGCGCGTCAACATCATAGCCCAGCAAGAAACCTTCACGCACATAAAAGTCAACTTCAGGTTCACCATTTCTGTTCGTCAATTTGAACGATTGCAGTTCTGAGCGAACTTTGGAACGGGAGGTACCAAATGCTAGTGAGTTTGCGCCTGAATTTGAAATAAAAACGAAATGCATTTGAAAATCTCCATCTTGACATATTAGCTTTTTCGCTTGAATTTTGACCAATCTATCGAACCATGCAGATTTCTTGGCGCTGACGCAAGTGCGTCATTGATATGTCGATCGTATATTCCCGGAAATTGTGTTTTGATGTCATCGATACCTAGTTGGAGTGCGACATCGTAATGTCCTTCAGCGACCAATTCTGCTTGCTGCTCGCGAAATGAGATGGAAGTTTTTCTACTACCCCAGCTGGCGGTAAGAAAGTGATCGTCTTCGCTCATTCGAATTGCCAACGCATCATTACGTCTGATGTCGCTCGCTTCATCAGCAATTAAGTGATGAGATTCTGTTGAGTACTTCTTTCCAGCAATCTTTGTTTCTCGATGCCTTCCGCCGAAATAGGTATTATGAACCCAGACATTCCATCCCCATTCGTTCCCGCCAACGAAGTAGGTGTGGTGATCTGCTACGCGGAGGTTGTAGACGGTGGTGACTGCTTCGGTCGAGCAAACCGAAGCGATCGCCGTTAGCGTCTCAATGTGCTTTAAAGGTTAATTTACATTTTGTGCCTCCGGCTTGATTACGACCTGGCTTGCTTCAGCAAAAACTGGTTTTTCAAAATTTGTTTGGTTCGGTGGACAACATCCGCTGTGGTTTTGGGTTCGTTTTTTTGGGGCGTCCCAAGTCAGACTGGCAAGCTTGATTTGCGAGTGGGTCGCTTTAAGCGTTACTTGATGGCACGAGGATTTTGGTTTGGCATTGGGGACATTTTCGGAAAGTGCCTTGATACATTTTGGCGAATGGAATAATCGTACCGCATTTGCATTGAACTTGAATGGTTGCTTTTTCTTTCAATGGTTGTTCGTTCGTCGTATTACTTTTGGCAATGAATTCATTGACTGCACTTTCTACTAACGAATAGTCTTGTTCCCCGTGAAGTGCGGCGCAGCAGCTTCGACTGCAGGTTCCGACCATGGTCCAGGGTTTGGATGGGGATGGGACGAATAGGATCTGGCAAGAACGACAGTGGCTGCCTCCTCGCTCCAAAATGCGATTGCGTTGAATTTCCTGCTCGCGGAAATGCACAAAGTCGGCTAGTCGGGTCATCGCTGTATTACTCGGATCGCAGTGCGTTAATAGGTCGCTTCCCGACACGTCGTAAATATTCGCAATGCTCGTGGCTCCTGTTTTGGTGTCTTTTGAAGCTCCACCCAAGCCAACAACGAATCCAGTGCCTGTGGTGGCCATTAGGCCCAATCCGATTGCATTCAAGCCGATCTTGGCCATGACCGTATTGCCTTTGTTTTCGTAAAGGTGATATTCGGCTTGAACATGCCATTTCGCATTTGGACATTTCAAACAAGTGCCGCGAGTCGCTACGACTTGTTTTGGCGAATATTGCTCGTTGCAGCCTTGGCACAGAATCTTAATCGAAATGGGTTTGTCGGACATGGATCGTCTCACAAGGTGTGTTGAATGCGACGGCGATGGGCTTCGGAAGGCGGGCTTTGTTTTTGCGAAATACGGATGAAAGCTGGATGCATTTTTGGGACGTTTTATGCTAGCGGTAGTTGCGTGTTGATGTCAACTTGGTGTGGTAGAAGGATCGGGGCTGCGGCTTGGAAGATGCGTTAGGCGGGAATGTTTTAGATGATTGGTTTACGTTGGGTTGCCGGGGGAACGATCGGGACGATCTTACTACACTGAAAGAGTAACGATCGGGACGATCGTTTTACACTGGAAGAGTAACGATCGGGACGATCGTTTTACACTGGGGGCAAGCCGGATTATTCGTAGGGGACTTTTATCCAGTCGCTGGCGTTTAGGGGTAGAGTAAATTGGATTGCGTCTTTGGGGGAATGTTCGAAGGGGATTGGGCCTTGGTGGATGGATTCTACTCGCTTGGGGCGCTTTGAAGTTTTTAAGGTCAGCTTAAGTTGCGGGATGGGTCTGAGCGTGTAATTGGCGAGCGAGATAAGCACTCCTTGCTCGCATGGCAGTGCAACGGCATCGACAAGTGGCGTATCGCAGGAGAGCGCAACTGCAACGTTCGCTTGTCTTACGGGCAAGAGCAACGCATCGCGGATGTCGGTTGGGAAACGCCATGGGTTGTAGGACCGTGTCAACAACTCAGCTTCGATCCATTCCTCTGGCGTCCATGCGGCATTGCCAAGTTCTACTTGCTTTGCTTTTTCCATGAGGCCCGCTCGGTGCAAAAGCGCGGGCTTGATGTAGGATAAGCCCGGTAAAAAGCCAAGCACATAAACGCGACCGCGACCAACGGTGGCGAACGACGCGGCAAGCGACCCGTCTTGAAACTGCGCAAACTTATCGGAGGCAACGTCGGGCTTGAGAGTGAGCGTTTGTTTGACGGAGAGGCATTCCAGCACCGTCTTGGAAACTTCTTCGCCGTTACCGATTCGGGCTTCGTCTCGCTTTGCCAAATAATGCAGGAACAAACCGGAAGATTGGAACGGTTCGTGAACGACCAATTCTCCGCGTTCTACAGGTAGAATCGCAGACAGCGTATCGAGCGGCCGATTGAACTCATCGCGCGACGCTGCCCCGGCCGTCAGCCACAACGAACCACCCGCTTCGACCCAAGTCTTCAACTTATCAGCAGCGACTCGCGAAAGGTTGGGGCCGGAAAGGTAGCAAACGCGGTACTTATCCAGTTCCCCCTCCGCAACTTCGTGTTCCGGGACGATATCCACTGGCGTCTGAGAATGAGCCAAAGCGAGCCATGTGTGCATGCGGTCGAATCCGAATGCAAAATTGTTCATAGTCCAGATGTCCGATGACGTCGAATACAGAATGGCAACATCGGCTGGAGCAGGCTGGGCGGTCAGCAGCCAGTCTTCGACCGCTCCGATCTCGCGAGGTATTTCGGCGTTTGCAGTCCAGCTTTCTGGTTTCGAGTACCACAGCGAACTCTTCCAAGCCGGCCCGCCTTCGTGACTACCCCAGCTTGGTCAATACGAAAAATTCATCAACTGCAGGACTCCGCGCGCTGTCTCCCCGGTCGCGTTGAGTTTGTTTTCCCAAGGTGTGCGACCGTATGCGATAAAGTAATGCCCGATCGTCTGCCCACGTTTCCTAGCAGCCGCTCGCATCAGATCAACATTGAAAGCGGCGCATTGATACGTCGACGAATTATTGGCCCAATCCTCGCCCCATATTGCGTTTGAGTCGTCGCGCTTGAGTAGCTCGAAGTAATCGATACCTTGGCTGCAAAAGTTCGCGTTGTAGACCGCTCCGTCGCTAAAATTGACGTTTGTTGGGAACGAGCGGCCGTAAGGGTCTTCGATGATCTTTTTCTGAATCGCCATGACATCGCCGATAGCCACCGTCCGAAACCGCTGAGTGAAATAATGTAGCGCCGGATGATGCTCCCGATCACTTTCGATGACCGGTCGCACCGCGTCCCAATCGGGTTCAAGCAGGTCTTTGGGCGTCAGTCCGAGAGACTTCAACCATTCACGAAAGCGATTGCAATAAGCTTCGTCGCTGGCCATGAACGAAGCAGACTGTCCCGTCGGCTCGTCCATCAACATGCAATAAGCGATGTCGTCCAACCTGCGCCCCGATTTTCGAAAGGCCTCGACGTCGGACTTTATTCGCTCGCGCATGCCGTCGATGTCAGGCTGGCAGTATGAATCGTTCTTCATAAACCACAATCCGCCAAGTGTTCGGTCGTGACCGCCATTGAATCCAAAATTGTCAAGCGTCTTCTGTTCGCGAGCCGTTACGGCCGCATCGACTGGCAATTCGTAACCGCCAATATTCTCACTGACGAGAAACGGGATTTTGCTCGGTCGTTTGCCAATCGTCGGCCATGGAAATGCGTCTGCGATCCGGCCGGTCGCTTCGGCGAAATCGCGATCACGCTGCAGGATGGCAATATTCTCCGGGGTCTCCAAGTCTGGCGGGACAATCACGACGAGTCCGTTCGGCGAAGCATTGACGTCAAAAGATTTGATGACTTCGATGTCGTTAATGTTTCCATCGCGAGGCCGGCCGAAATCTAAAGTGGCGCGAAATCGCGTAGCCTTGTCGTGATAAGAATGCCGAACGGAACAGCTTAACGCAACGCCCGAATCTTGATACGTGATATGCGTGATATTGCACCAAGGGGACTGATCGCCGTTGTTAAGCATTTCGTCGACCGGCGGGGCCAGCTCATCGCGCAGCCTAGCCTTGCCGATTGCATGATGGCTATACCAAGGATCGCGATAGTGGTCGGCAAAAAGATGTAGATAGACAGGACGCTCATAACCGTCGCCAAGCTTAACTCGCACAAAAGTCTGCGGCCCGAACTGCAGATGATCCGGCTTGAGATCGAAATCGGTGGTGAGCAATAGACAATCGACGTGGCGTACATACCCGACACAGTTCTTCTGTTCATGTTTGGCGAGTGTTAGAGTCACTTCGCCAGCGGGCAATTCGACGTCGAAGGACTGCCAAGAAAAATTCCAATCTGCGACGCCCGGCAAAACTTCCGTATCGAAAACTTTCGACGCAAGCTCTCGACCCGAATGGGATGCGCTGACTTGGAAGGGCCCTCGCCAAGCGGCGACTTGGATCGCACGGACCCACACACGAAACTTGGCGGCCTGCTGAATCGTCACCTGTTTGGTCGCCATCGCATCACCTGGGCCATCGGCTCCCCACATGGTTTTAACTCGCGACGCTCGCTGAATTTCTGGCGTTGTGACCACTTTCCAGCCCGACGAAGACGGCGTGAACGATTCGGCTTCGAAAAAATGCGTCTCTGCCAAAATCGGGCGAGGTAGCAGCAACACGGCACATAACCAGAAGCAAAGTTTGAGCTGGCGGCAAGCGGTGTGAAGCATTTGATTTTCCTTCGATTTGCTGTGTGTCGCGCCGGATGCCGTCCGCGGATGCGAAAACTCAAGTTAGCGATACATAAAACTCTCGTAGCAAAAGCTATCCTGAGTTTCTAAGTCTTTTGCACTCGGAAGCGAAAACTTGGTTTGGTGTCTGGCCATTTCGGGTCTGCGGGTCGCGGCACAGGTCCCCACTGGCTCCACTCTAGATGTTTATTGCTGGGTCTAGCAGGCAACGGAACGGCGAAGGCACCTGCATCGGCGCCGTTGACGAAAAACATGACTGATCGCATTCCTCGCATCGTGAAAAGTTCGACGGAACCGGGAATGATACAACGTCCCTCTTCGAATCGCGCATCGGCGACTTCGAGTTTGCCCGCCATCGAGTTGCGAACCGTTCCGCCAACGCTTGAATGCAGAGTTAGCGTGGAATCGTTTTCGGAACCGGCCATCGGCTGAGGCGAATTTATAGGCAACTTCAACTCGACTTCAAGGATTAATTCCTGACCGTCCAGTTTGGGTGGTATTTCTGCGAAAAGCCAACACGCAGCGCAAATTGCGCCGGCTAAGAGTGTTAATGCCAAAGCCGAGAGAGCGAATGACTTGAGAAAGCCCAATGCGTACGTTGGTCTTAGGACGCCAGTTGTCGCTAATCCAAGAACGAGTCCGACCAGTCCGCCAACCAACGCTAACACTACGAGAAAGAATCC
>JANMNK010000380.1:0-10992 GCA_031373875.1 Pirellulaceae bacterium
CACGTCTTTGGGCATTGGATCGCGGGCGTCCGAAAAGAATGCGCCGTTTTCGTAACGCGGCGTCGACTGGATGATTTTCGACGGGAACAGGGTTCCGCCTTCGGATGCCACGGTAACGATCGCACCGTTGTAGCCCGCCCAGTGGCAATACTCGGCTAGTCGATTTGCCATTTGATAAAATGTTTCCCAGTCATCGAACGACTGCCGCGTAACCTCGTCTCGGGCATCGGCAGCGCCAAAAAGCTTGTTGAGGAATGGTCGATCTAGATGCACGGCGACCAAGCGTTGGGAGAATTGCGGTTCGATGTCAGAGAGACGGCTTTGCGGCCCCTCTAATTGCTGCGGGCCAGCGAGCAGTTCGATACTCTTGACATGGGCGGATAGTCGTCCATCGGGATTGTAAAGCAGAAGTTGGGGACGGGTGGTCTTTGGCCAGAAAACAAACTGGTGATCGATCGCTTCGCCGCTCGCGGCCTGCTGGGCTGGAACGAGTATTCCGGTATCCAAGTTAAGAGGCCGGACATTACCAACGGAATCGGGATCAAGAATCGACATAGCAAGCCGCATTGGATGCCCCGCGATACAATGCACCGAGATTTGATAAGGGCGACCAATGTCGACTTCACCGATGTCACAGGTGGTCCAATTTTGAGGTGCGATCGACAAGGGCATTTGAGCAACTTCGCGATTGCTCGCAGAAAAATCCTCTTCCCAAGCTCTCCTTTTAAAATCGGTGAAGCGATTAGAATCGGCCCATGGTTTTTGCGGTTTGTCATCCCCACTTGGTTGGATTGATCGTACCGCTCGCCAAGCACTTGCGTCATGACGACGAGGGGACGGATCGATAACCACAAACTGAACGGATCGTTCCGTATGCGTTGGGCTATTAACTAGATTTCCGAGCAGCCGACGAGGTTCGAGGCGCAATCGCAATTGATAAACGCCTTCGACGGTCGGAATTTGAATTGGACCAACTTGGACCGGGCCGAAATTTCCTGCGGAGTCAATTTCGAAATTTCGAGTATCGTGTAGCAAGTTTTTTGACGCCGCAGTTCCCGTTAATTGGATTTGCAAACGCAAACTTGTGTCCGAAAATCCGGTGTGAACTCCTTCGACGGTTGGATTCCAAATCTCACCTGGGCTGAAAACCAATTGTGTGCGAGCAGGGTCGACGCGCAGCCGATCGCCGGGCGCTCGTTCGATGAGCAAGCGATTGCCAGTTGAGTCGACTTGATGAACATGCTTTTTCTCGATCAGCGTTCCCAACGTGATTGTCTGAACCTTGTAAGGATCGCGCGACGAGTCTTGTTTGAGTTCTATCGCAACTTGGCTGGTACGGTCGCCGACGATTTCGATATCGAAACCTTCGAACCCAGTTTCGGTCAGTGAGTCAAACGCCAAGGAATTCGAATTCACGCTGAACACCGACGCAATACTGTGCGGAAGGGTTCCTAGGGGCCGAATAATCCGAAGCTGTCCCTGATCGATACGGACTTGACCTTGAAAGCGACGGGCTTGTCCGCCTCCCAAGATGACCCTCGCCACAATGTTCACGGGTTCGTCTGCAGAGGCCTGAATATTCAGGGCAGCTAAAAGGAGCGTGATCAATCCAACGCGCAGCAGCGATCGAAGCTTTTCGCCCATACCGAGCGAAAAGGAACTGCCAATCCAGTCTTTGGGACCAGCTTGCCTGTTCATTTTATGCCGCGAAAAATGCGATATCCCCTAGTCGTGAATCTGAAATGGATAGCCGCAACGATGTATTAGCTAAAATCAGCCAACCACCCGTATTTAGTTAACCACCCTACAACAATTTGCTGAACGGATTTGTTTTTCTGTCGTTGTTATCGTTCTTGTGTGCCGAATCATGCGATACTGTGTTTTCGTTTTAGCCTGATCGAGTTTTCGTTTTAGCCTAACGGGCACAAAATAATCGGTCGCGATAGTCGATTGGAGTTTAGTAAAAGCAAGGCTGAGCAATCCACAGTGATTTTGAACAATATCATCAAAGGACGTAATCTTTCGACCGAATGCTTGCATTGTTTGCTTTAACGGCGAATCAATTGCAAGCATACTGTTAATAAATTCTTGATCGATTTTCTGAAAATAGCTCGTTGGATTTCAATGTTCGGCTCGGCTACAAGCAATCTTTTTTCTTGGCGGAAACAATGCGAATCACTCATCATGGTGCCCATGAAGGCGTTACGGGATCTTGTCATGAATTGCACTTCACGGAAAAGCGATCGGTTTTAATTGATTGTGGACTTTTTCAAGGACTTGACGCGCGAAATCATCCGAACCCTGAAATTGATTTTCCGTTGGACAATGTCGATGCATTGCTGGTGACGCACGTTCATATCGACCACATTGGTCGTATTCCGTATTTGCTGCAAGCGGGTTTTAACAAGCCGATTTATTGCACGCGCCCCACCGCCAAATTGATTCCTTTGATGCTGGAGGACGCGATCAAGCTGGGCATGACGCGCAAGGCGAGTGTCGTGACGGGAATTCTATCGGACCTAGGACGGTTGTTACGACCTGTTGCCTACGACCACTGGGAGAAACTCGATGGTGGCCTTCGGATTCGATTCCAACCGGCGGGCCATGTTCTTGGATCTGCTTATATCGAAACGGAATTCGGTGATGAGCGGTATGTCTTTAGCGGCGACATAGGCTCTCGTTTAACGCCGATTCTGAACGAACCGATCAGCCCGGAACGCGCCGATCTGCTGGTCATGGAAAGCACCTACGGGGACCGGAATCACGAAGGGCGCGACCAGCGCGTAAAGAATCTCGAAGCGATCTTATGCCGGACTTTAGAAAATCGCGGTATCACGATTATCCCTGCGTTCAGTTTGGGTCGTACGCAAGAACTGTTGTACGAGATGAATCATATCTTTGAAAATATTGAAAAGTGTCAATGCGTTTCTTTGCTCAAAGCCGTCGATGTCATCGTCGATTCGCCGCTGTCGTTCCGCTTAACGGAAATTTACAATCAAATGCAGGACTATTGGGACGAAGAAGCTCATGAGGTCATGAGGATCGACAAACAGCCTCTTGTCTTTAAGAATTTGTTTGAAATCGAAAAGCACGGTCAGCATCAAGGTACGATTGACTACTTGAAGAGCCACAAGCGGCCCGCAGTCGTGATTGCAGGAAGCGGGATGTGTACCGGAGGCCGCGTGCTGGACTGGTTGAAGCATTTTATTGGCAACCCGTTAACGGACATCGTCTTTATTGGCTATCAGGCGATCGGTACGAATGGACGAATCATTCAAGACGGCGCACCGACTGTTCGCATCGATGGCAAGTCCTACCCTGTTCATGCAAAAGTCCATAGTTTATCTGGATATTCGGCTCACGCGGATCAGTCCGATTTGATTCGTTTTGTTCAAGGTATCAAACAACCTCCGAAAGAAATTCGCTTGGTTCACGGGGAAGCCACTGCCAAGCAAGTTTTGAACGGAAAGCTCACCGAGTTAGGCTACACTGTTAGAGAAGCACCATTTACATAGTTGCCGGTTTCTCCGCGTCACTTTTTTCCGTTCGATCCGGTGAGGAATTCTTTTCATGTGTGGAATCACGGGTGGAGTTTGGACCGATCCTAGGCGATCGATCGACCGTGAGGTCTTGGATCGCATGACGGATTCGCTTGTTCATCGCGGCCCCGATGATCGAGGAACGTATTATCGCGAATGGTCTCACGATGGCTTGGGGAAAATCATCCCTGGAGTTGGCTTAGGGTTTCGACGTTTATCGATTATCGATTTGTCCACCGGCCACCAACCTTTGTGCAACGAAGATGGTTCCATCCAAATCGTATTCAACGGTGAGATCTACAATTACCGCGACCTGCGCAGAAGGCTGGAAGGATCGGGACACCAGTTCCGAACGGAGTCAGATACCGAAACCATCGTGCATCTGTACGAAGACCTCGGGCTCGAGTGTTTTGAACATCTCAACGGGATGTTTTCCATTGCGATTTGGGACGACCGTCAGCAGCAACTGGTCCTTGCTCGTGATCGCATGGGTAAAAAGCCCTTGTATTACGCTCGACGCGCCGGTCAGTTGGTATTCGCCAGCGAGCTCAAGGCGCTTGCATGCTTGGCGGACTTGCCTCGCCAAGTCGATCCAGGAGCCATCGATCTCTATTTGACTTATCAGTATGTACCCCATCCGCATACGATCTACAAAGGCATCAATAAACTTGCACCGGGCCATGTTGCAACCTACAGGCACGATCGATTCGAATCCAACAGTTTCTGGAATATTGATTGGTCGCAACAAAAGCCGATATCGCGCGACGATGCGATCGACAAGGTCCGTCACTTGCTGGACGATTCGGTCCGCATTCGGCTGCAGAGCGATGTGCCTTTGGGCGCATTTCTATCGGGAGGGATCGATTCGTCGTTAATTGTTGCGCTCGCTCAAAAGCACATGCAACAGCCGATCAAGACCTTTTCGATTGGCTTTCCCGTCAAGGACTACGATGAAACCCATTACGCGCAGATGGTCGCCGATCATGTCGGCAGCGAACATCGGCGATTCGAGGTAACGCCCGACGCAATCAGCGTTTTGGAAAAACTCATCTATCATTACGACGAACCGTTCAGCGATTCATCGGCTATTCCAACATGGTATTTGGCGGAACATACTCGGCAGCAAGTCACCGTGGCCTTGAGCGGAGACGGCGGAGACGAGTTGTTTGCGGGCTATGACCGATATCGCGCTTTGTGGTTGAGTCAATTAACGCACAAGATGCTGCCTTTGCACGCGATTCTCAATAGCCCATTGATTCAAGGCCTACCGTCATCGGATCGCCAGCGTTCGTTTGTTCGTCGCGTAAAACGATTTGGCGAAGCGCTTGGTCAGTCGCCCGTCCGACGCTACATGAACTGGATTCAGATATTTGGCGAAGCGCAGCGGACGGCACTTTACCGCGAGGATTTCATCGAACAATTACCGAATCGCGATCCGGTGAGCTTCCTGGAGTCCGCTTGGAAAAAGTCCGGGAATCGGGACGTGGTGGCTCGCGCGTCTATGTCGGATTTGCAGACGTATCTCCCTTGCGACCTAATGACCAAAGTCGACATTGCTTCGATGGCCCATTCATTAGAAGTACGGCAACCGTTACTCGATTATCGTTTGATTGAATTTGCCGCGTCGTTGCCGACCGAACTTAAATTCCGTCGAGGGCAAGGTAAACTGCTGCTGCGTGATGCTTTTCGCGACCTATTGCCGGAAGCCATTTGGCACCGCAAGAAAATGGGATTTGGCGTTCCTATTGCAGAATGGTTCAAGGGTCCCTTGAAGGCGATTACCGAGTCGACCCTGCTTTCGCCCGATGCCCGTTGCCACGCCTACTTCCGTCGTGAAGCCCTCGAACAACTCGTCAAGGAACACATGACGGGCCGAAACAACCAAGGTTATCGGCTTTGGAATCTTTTTATCCTAGAACATTGGTTGCGGCGATGGACGTAAAAATCATCGTGCAATGAGAATTCGCAGGCATGCTGTTGATGTGAAAAATGTGCAATACAACTGGCGGACGAGCGGTTGGACCGATTAGGATTTGTTTCAGGTAGTAAATGAACTTTGCCTGCCAAGGAAGAGAATAGAACTGAATACGTATGTCACACTCTTGGTCCCAAGCAATTTTCGATCGCTATCATGTTCGTCTGCCCGATGACGTTCGAAACTTGTTGGATAATCTACCACAGGCGATGGAGTTGGCTGGTGAATTCGACCAGATCGCCGACATGGACGACTTACTTTCTGAAGCCCCGCAACTTCTGCTACCGGGCATGATGTTGCCGAATGTTCTGCCGATCGTATCGAATCGATACGGTGACTGGTTGTGCGGACGAGTGGATCAAGCGGGAACGATCGTCGAAGTTTTGCATTGGTATCATGGCGGCGGCGACTGGATTCCGTACGGCAAATCTTTTGCCGAGGCGCTGCTGTATGATGCTTGCCAAGCTGCCGTACCCAACGCTTTGAACGGCAAGCCCGGTCGCCTTCCATTCGAATTTGGTCTTTGGTTGGCGGAACACTTGAACTCGGACCCTAAGGAAATCGAAGCTGTCTGGGGGCTATTTCATGACGGTCTCATTTTCGACGGTCTTCAAATGCTTTTGGAGTGCGAGTGGTGTCAAGTTGTCGTTCACCGGGACCTCGTGGAAATGGCATTGGCCGGACCTCTGCGAATATGTTCTGATCCGGGATTGGGTCGAATCGGTAGTCATGCTGAAATAACGCGATGGAAATTCGACGCCAAGTTGACACCCGAATCATCGAGAGACCGCATCAGCCAGTTGCTGGATATGCCTTTTCGTGACTGGTCATCCCAAAACTGGGCTTTAGCTCACGAGTTCGCTCGGCGGATCACAAAGACTCGAAGCGATTTGGCTTGGGCTTGGCACATTGCCGGTTATGCCGAACAAGTTCAAGGCAATGCGGCCGGTGCCGCACATAGCTACTATCAAGGACTTGGCGCGAGCGTCTTCTCAGACCAATCGGTCCGAATGCGAACGCATTGGTTCGAAGATCGATTCGGAAAATTCAGTGCAGCCCAACTTTATGAACTAAGGGATTCGCTACCAGCATCCATTCGAGTCGATGATTACTTGAACGTCCTCTGGTCTTCGGATCCGTCGACGACTGTTTCCCAACAAGTCACCGACTATTGGCAATCGAAAGCCCTTCAATCTACTGATTCGGAAGCGGCATATCAAAATTGGATGCGAGCGGGATGGGACGTCGGGTGCCAGCAATGGAATCGATTCGAGACGATTTTCGATGGACTGATTGAATCCGCAGAAGCCACTCAATGGACGGCTTTGGCAAAGCTCGCGCGTTCCCATCTGATTGCACTTCGGAATCGACAATTAGTTCGACGCGGCTGATTCATCCAGTATCCACATGGGTCACTTGCTTGCTAGGTTCGTGTTACCGCTAAATGACGGCACCAGTTTTCTTCGTCTACTTTCGGGAAGTCATTTCGCAAATGAACGCCCCGCGATTCTCGACGGTGAAGTGCTGAGTTGGCCATCAACATTGCAACCGTGAGCAAATTTTGAAGTTCCCAGCCTTCTTTTGTATCGAATGTATGCACCAAAACATAACGAGCGTAGTTTGAGATAGCGTGAAACGCATCGTCGAGACGTTCTTCGGTCCTTTGCACACCGACTTGCCGCCACATCAAACTTTGAACGGCGTTACGAATGTCTGCCAAGTCGAATGAATCGGTTGATCGTTCTCGAGGCGCCGATGAAACTCTCGCGACTCGAAAATCGTCGGTTGCATTCTTTGCGGCGTGGCTGGCACCTTCGCCGCATCGTTTGCCGTAGACTAATCCTTCCAACAAACTATTGGATGCCAAACGATTGGCACCGTGCAATCCAGAACTGGTGACTTCGCCCGCTGCCCATAAACCGGGCAATGTTGTTCGACCATCCATGTCCACTGTCACGCCACCAATCATGTAGTGCGCGCCGGGGCGAACTGGGATGCGGTCGGTTGCGATGTCCAAGCCGAAATTTTTGCAGACTTGTGCGATCCCTGGGAAACGGCTTCGAACAAAACTGGCATCCAAGTGTTTCATGTCCAAGTAAACGCAAGGATGACGCGTCTTTTCCATTTGCTGAACGATCGAGTGGCTGACGACGTCGCGTGGTGCCAGCTCAAGTCGAGGGTCGTAATCGCCCATAAAGCGATAACCTGTATTGTCGATCAAATATGCACCTTCGCCCCGAATAGCCTCGGTGATCAACGTTCTCGAACTGCCGGCAATGTACAAAACGGTGGGATGGAACTGCATGAACTCCATGTCGCGCATCCTGGCTCCCGCGCGAAACGCGAGGGCATGACCGTCGCCGGTTGCAACGCGCGGATTCGTCGTCTCGCGAAAGACTTGCCCGCATCCACCTGTACATAAGATCGTTTGCTTGGCCCATACCATCATCGGAGGTTGTTCTTTGCGCGATACGAGCGCACCGCAACAAATTCCATCTTCGGTGAGCAAATCGATCGTAAAGGTTTCTTCCCAGATCTCTACATTCGGCATGTTACGAGTGTGTTGCATCATGGCACGCATGATCTCTTTGCCGGTTGCGTCGCCCAGGGCATGAATGATTCTCTGATGCGAATGCCCGCCTTCTCTTCCTAAAATCAGGCTTCCGTCTTGAGCGTCAAATCGGGTGCCCCGCTGGATCAGTTCGGCCACTCGTGCGGGCGCTTCGTGAACGACGGTTTCCACGACACGTGGGTCGCACAGTGAGCCGCCAGCGACGAGTGTATCTTGTACATGATTATCGAATCGGTCCTCGGGGTCCCAGACGCTTGCGATCCCGCCTTGCGCGTATGCGGAGTTGGATTCCTCGAGGACGTCCTTGGTGACCACGACCGCATTCAAAGCCGAGTCGACTTCGTGCGCGGCACGCAATCCAGCTAACCCGCCACCAATGATGAGGACATCCGTAAAATAATGTTCAACTCGTTTTGGATGAAAAGGCACGAGGTAACGCGACACCAATTCGGACCAACGAATGTCATTCAACACGAGATCAGGTAACATAGGGGGTCCGATTTGGTAAGGCTATCGCAATGCGGTTGGTGATAAAACGGATCAAGCGGTGCAAATTTGCTACGAACGACTTTCTACCAGTCGTTTTCGGGAAGTTCTCCAAGCCATGTATTAAATCGCCCCATGCGGCACATCGTTTTTTCGGCTTCTTGGGGGACAATTCTATTTCGATTTTGGCGACGCATACTGAGCTTAACTGGTTTTGCTGTACGAAATTCACAGAATTGGAGTTATCATGGAACGATTCTAGTCGCGATGGCATTCTTGCCTCAGAGCGATTAGAGCGTTATGCGGTCTACAGTTTAAGAAGGCAGTCTCGATGCGTACGGCTTGGATGCGGGAAAAAGAGCCCAGCGAAGATATAATTCGCGGAGAAATTTTACGGCAACTCTTTTGTGGTGGGCCAGGTCATACGATTTGCCCAACCGATGTGGGGCGGGCCATTGCCGACCCATGGCGTGAGCACATGGATTTGATTCGCGATGTGGCCAACCATATGGCTATCGACGGCCTAATCGAAATCGTTCAAAGAGGCGAAGTCGTTGACGGCGAAGTTTTTAGCGGGCCGGTACGCTTGCGATTGCCGCTCGCTCCGCAGGAATAATTCGACATTCAATCATCTCTACCTGCGGCAATAAAATCTATGCAGCTTTCAAAGCATGTCTTGATTTGTATCTTTTTGATACTGGCGGGATTCGACGTTGCCAAGCATGCTTTGGTGTTGGCCAGCGGACTGGATCAGCCTTGGGGTGATGCGATCGCGTATTGGAATCTTGGGCGAGACATCGCCGCTGGCGACATCGCCATGTTAAAGTCTGAGATTGGTTATCGCACTCTGGGGTATCCTTGGATCGTTGGCATTTGCCAAATGCTGGGGCAAAAAAATGGGCTGTTGCTTCTCGTCTTGTTTCAGCAAGCGGCTGCGTTGGCAACCAATGGATTGATCGCGTATTGGTTGACGCGTTCGACGGGCTCCCCATTAGCGGGTGCCATTGGTTACGGACTTGCCGTTTTCAACACATCGCGCGCGGTACATGCCAACTGGGTTCTGACAGAGACCTTTACGACATTTCTCATGTTGGCCTTCTGCTTCTTTATCTGGTCGCAGTGGGGAGCCAAGACCGTTCGACCTATCGTCGAAGCGAGCATCTTGGCCGGTTTGGCAATTTTGATTCGCCCATCTTCACTTATCTTGCTCCCCTTGTTGTTGGCGTTTGTCTGGTACTTTCAAGGTCCTAAACTCAAGGCCATGCTGGTTGCTATTGCGGTTTTGACCATCATGTTAGCACCATGTTACGCTCGAAACTATTATCTGTTTGGCCGCCTGCAACTTGTGACTTTTCAAGGTCGCGAGCTTTGGACGGCGACGTTCAGTCCTTGGCCAGGTGCTGGTTTGGATATACCTCAAGACGCTGCGGGGGCTGAGTTGCTGTCTAAATTGAAAGAAGATAGGACACTTGAGATACGACGCAATTGGAGCGTGTCATCATCGCTCGCCAAGCGAGGAATGCGCGATGCGGATATCGACCATTTAATGGCGACCGTCGCTTGGCAAGCTATTCGACGGGAGCCGGTTCGAGTCACCGTTCGTTTCCTAGCGCGTAACATGACGTTTTGGTATTGCTGGAATTGGCCGCCGGATGAGGCACCTACGACCCATCAAACGATCATGCGTCAACAAACTGGCATCCCTGGATTAGCTTGGAGCCAAGCCATCGTTTCACGTCTCCGATGGACTCCCGAATGGATTCCTTGGATGACTTGGGGTTTGTCGATCACCACGTGGGTTTGCGTTATTTGGTTGGTCTTAAAGAAATCGACGCGAGGCATCGGACTAATTTTGTTGTACATGCTTTCCGTTTCGACGGGCCTAACTGCTTTTCTGGAAATACCGAACTATCGCTACCGCATGCCGCTTGAACCCTTCGTCATCGTCGCGTTAATCGCCGGGGTCTGGAATATGGTTCGATCATACGGCAGCAAAAAGCGCGGTGATTCGGAACTGGGAATCGTGGTGTGAAGTACCGATTCGAAGTCGGTCGGAATGCACGTCCATATCGCGTGCTATGTTCGGTAACTGAAGACGGTGGACGTTCTTGTCCGATTCAGAATTCCAAAACAGCAAGAAACCCCCGGTTGAGCCACCGCTAACACCAGCCAACGTGCCATCCTGTAGGAACCGGCAACTCCATACGACGCCACCCGTGATGCCTTCGGCGACGTGAGATTTCTGAAGCTGTCCCGATGCGTAATCAAATCGCAAACACAGCGGTTCATGAACCGCACCAAGAGGATTCGAGGCTTTATGCAGACCTCCTGCTGCCAAAGCCGTTCCGTCTTGATTAAGCGCCAAGCATCGTACGCCGCCGAAATCGACGCGCTGCCCAGCTTCATAGGTATGCAGCGGT
>JANMNK010000396.1:0-1714 GCA_031373875.1 Pirellulaceae bacterium
CACTTTAAATGGAACGTCATCGGAAAATAGGATTCACAGAACAACCTAAAGTTTTTTGTCGCCTGGTTCTTTCGCTCTGGGTTCTCGACCGTCGGCAATTCACCGATGTCGCGTCCAGCAAGTGCTAAGGCCGCATTGCGAGCACGAGCCGATTCTTTCATTCGTTCGTAGGGATCAACATCAGATTGCGGTTTGGGAGTATGCCGGACCTGATGTAGCCATGCTGCGTACCGCAATAGATCCACATGCTTGCCGTCGCCAATGCGATTGCCGGCCCGCTGACGATGGCGATAGAGTTGACGTTCGCTGATGACTTCTCCTAACGGAGTCGAGTTCAGCAATCGGCATAGTTCACTTGGCCTGAGTTTTCGAGGATCAATCGGCATTTGACAACTCCTTGACCTGCCAAGCCGTATACAGAACCAGATTGATCGTCCCGTCCACGTTGGTAGGCGATCCGCTTTCTAGATCTTGTTCAATCTGCTCGCTCGGGATTCGAACCTTTGCCGCTGCCGATAGCAACTTGGCCGCTTGTTCGACCGTTAGACGCATGGGGTCAATTGGGTCTCTTTCGTCAGTCATGAAATTCCTCCGTGGTTTATAGTTGGCCCACTAACAACGCGGGACCGAATGGTTCGGCGTTTCTCATGGCTCCCGCAATTTTTAGGTTTCTTTCCGGATTGTCCTGCAACTTGTGCGTCGAGCGGGTAGTTCACTAATAGAGGCCAAGCATGTTTCGCAACCTCACACGGCGCGATTTGTGGGCTTCGGTGGTATTCCCACAAAGCTGCAAATTCTTTTTCGAATTCACACACCATCGGCTTGCATTGAACGCAGACGCACTGCTCCATGTTGTCATTGCAACTTGAATTCTTTTTTACTTCGAACACGGAGACGCAAACATGACCCTCGATGAATTGATCGAACGCTTGGAAAACTATCGCGACGAAGTTGGCGGAGATGCGGAAGTCCGATTGATGACCCAACAAAACTGGCCATTCGAGAATTCGGTCCACGGCCTCGCCTCGGGCGCCGAGATCAACGCGGAAGGCGATGACGAAGACGATGACGGCGACGTCAGTACCGACCAAGTTCTCTACATCGTCGAAGGCCAGCAACTTTGCTGCCGTGCCGGTACTGAGACTCGCTACTGGTCAGGGAATAACAAGAGGGACTTGTTACGTGCCGGATACTTTTTTGAGAACTCGGGCGGTCTCACTTTCAACGTTCCATCTAACAAAGGGGCAGGGGAGAACCGTGCCATTAGTGGCGGCAGGACCCATTCAGTCGGTGAGCTAAATGAAAATCCTTTCGGGCTCTATGACGTTCATGGAAACGTTTGGGAATGGGTCGACGATTTCTGGAGCCAGTCCTACTATTCACAATTCGCGTCGGTTCCGGCAGTTGACCCACGTGGACCGAACGAGGGAACTCAGAGATTCGCTCGCGGCGGAGGCTGGTTTTCTACGGCTGCCGGATGCCGATCATCTGCTCGCGTCCCCAACGCTTCCAATGAGGGAATCATTGACATCGGATTTCGCGTAGTGGTTTCCGTCGATGCCGTACGTCAGGCAAGTCAAGGGGAGAAATGATTCGGTCGAGTGGACCAAGTTTATCGATAGCTTGCTGGTGCACGATTGGTGTGTCTTCATCGAACCGCCGCCAACGAACGAATCGACTCCCGAGCATGTTCTGAAATACTTGGCACGCTACA
>JANMNK010000427.1:0-5009 GCA_031373875.1 Pirellulaceae bacterium
GATTGGTGGGAGTTTTGTCTTGTCGGGAAGCGATGTTCAATTAAACGGAATATCGATCGGTACGTTAAACAATGGTGGCGGTGTCGGCCTAACGAGGCTAGAAATTACATTGAACTCAAACGCAAGCAAAGCGATCGTTCAACAACTGATTCGCTCAATTCGATTTCAAACTGTTAACGGGGCGTCGACTGCTCAACGACTGATCGATTTCACATTGTCGGATGGCGATGGTGGTTTGAGTAACAAGGTCCGAAAATCGGTAAACATTATTTAGCCGATTCCCCAAGTCTTTTAAATCCACCAATTGCCTTATTCTCCGTTTCAGTAGCAATGGCAGAGAATTGTGGTGACGAGTTTTGGGGGGACGCGTTGCATTCGGACGATTCGAACTGAGACAGGATGCTCTTTTCGCGATTCGATGGAAGTTGAAAAGATGTGTGTACTTAGTTCGATCTGATTTGCAACAAGTCCGTAGGCCGTCCAGTGAACACCAGTATCCCGTGGATTCAAAAGGAATGTGCAACGTGAATTTTGTTGGAAATCGCTGGAAGCCTGGACGGAATAATGGCAGTGCTTCGGCACAAAGGGTACCATCATTCTTCTTCCGTTAGCAACTTTCGATTACCAATCATGCCCGAATTCAACGACTTAGTGTAGGAGCTTGAATTTGGCGAAAACTTCAGGACGGCTTCCCGTGAATTCAATCTTTGACCGTCGAAGTGAGCTCCGAAAACTTGCAGTTAAACCTCACGGATGGTGGAAACTCTTGGAGATTCTACGACAGTTGCAAAAAGTCGAACCTGGTGCAAATCGAAGCGATTATGCACGCACAACCGACGAAATAATTAACGAAATCGTTGAAATTGAATTGGGCCAGAAAAAATGAAATGTATGTCCAAATCGAACCATCATTGGTACTGGTGTTGAGTTGAAATTGGCGTGTCTAGCACAACAGTGTCGGCATTTTGTCCAGGAATAATTCGGACCATTGCTTACAGCCTAGGACAGTATTTTCTACCGCTCCATTTTCGATTCCGAATGTGAGTTGATCGTTTTATCCTCACATGCGTTAGGACTCACTTGATTACGTGCATTCTGCGACTGAGTGATGTATTTGGCACGCGGTGAGCATATAGCCTTGCAAAGGCGGCGATGGTGCACGCCCATTTCTTCTTTTACACCCATGAAAGACCACGATGAAGTTTTTTGATCTCGGAATTCCCAACCACGATGACTGCTACGAATCTGCTTTGGCGGAGTTGGAAACTGACCCCCTGCCGGACATTTCTTTCGTTATTCCAGTCATGAATGAAGATGAGTCGCTGGATGAATTGACAAGCCAGATTTTTGCAAATGTCCCAACCGGCAAAACACTTGAAATACTGTTTATCGATGATGGCAGTACCGATCACTCTTGGGAAGTGATCAAGGCCTTGTCAGACTTATTCCCAAAATGTGTTCGCGGATTACGATTCCGCGCCAATCGCGGAAAAGCAGCCGCGCTTCAGGCGGGATTCAATGCTGCTCGAGGAGAAATACTTTTTACGATGGACGCGGATTTGCAAGACGACGCACAAGAAATTCCTCGTTTCCTTTCCAAACTTGACGAAGGTTTTGATTTGGTCAGTGGTTGGAAAGAAGTTCGTCACGACCCTTGGCACAAAGTTTTACCAAGCCGTGTGTTCAATCGGATGTTGAGTCATTTTAGCAAAGTCCGATTGCACGATCATAACTGTGGTTTCAAGTGCTATCGCAGCGAAGTCGCAAAATCTGTTCGCTTATTCGGCGAATTACATAGAATGGTTCCCTCTCTTGCTGGAATGCAAGGTTTTCGCGTAACCGAAATCGTCGTTCAGCATCACCCTCGCCGCTTTGGAAAATCCAAATACGGAATCGAGCGGTTCATTCGCGGTTTTAGCGACATGTTGACAATGGGATTTTTGCGCGTTTACCGCGAGAGACCAAGCCACTTTGCTAACTCTCTTGCTACGGTCTATTGTGGAATTGCCGCGTGTCTTGTCGTTTTCGGCATGGCGGCGGGCCCAATGACCATTTCGAGCCTAATGTGCTGCTTAGTAGCATTGTGCTTTGTAGGCGTTGCGGGTGTTAGCATGTTGGCGGGATTGCTTGGCGAGTTAATGATTCGATCGCAGCATCGCCCATCGAGTTCTGTTATTGAAGATACGATGAAGCCTATCAGCTTCGTCAGCGAGGCAGTATTCGAAACGAGCATCGGAACGCATATCGGGCCGCACACAGTATTGGCTCGGGACTGTCCTATCATTGACGACTTACCAGAATTATCGCTTTGTTAGTTTTGGTGATCGCTTCGGAAATTTTCGAAGGCACTTTGGAATGCTGATCTAGAGCGCAAACCCGTCAATACCAACGAATTCGATTGTTTTGCATCGCAAAAAAGAGAGTATCGTTATGAAGAGGGTTGCGCACGGGGAGCTGATATTTTTTCTACAAACCTAGCCCTACACACCGGTTAACGCCTGAGTCAGAGAAATCTGCCCCAGGCGTTTTTCTTTTCCGCCAATGTTTCGTTGTTTTTACACGATACTTCGTCGTCGCCAATCGTCTCTGTTTTTATTTCCGATTTCGAGGCTGCGAGCGCAACCGGTCGAATTGTGTAGAAATCTTGCTGATGGGTCGAAAAACTCTCTGAGTCTCTGGCCCAGAATCCGAAACGAGTTAACAGATGGGTTGCGCTCGCAACCTAGAGGCGTTCTACGAAAAGGAGATGAGTGGGTTAACAGCGGCACGCGGCGGTGGTGGCCCAAACTCCCACCATGGCCGAAGCCCGTTGCACCAAAGCAGCGTCCAATAGCAAGGATCAAGATAAGAAAAGAATCCCCGAAAACAATCCTGCCAACTTCTGCCCCATCTACCCCTACGTACTATTGACGCAAAGGGCCATAAAGATGTTCGGCGATTCCAACCTCATCACTTTCGTTTCACCTGAACCTCGCGGCTGCTAATTGACCCGTGCCAGATCCCTTTGACACCCTCATTCGCAACCTTCTTTTCCCCTTCTCCCGAGTACGAATAGTCGTACCGCACCGCGTAGTTTCCTGCCTTACCCGTTTCCGCGAAGTCGCTAACAGTAAGTTCCAGGGTTTCGGTGACGATCTCCTTTGCAGCCAGCGTAATGAACGACCCCTTGCCCAGTTCGTAATCTGCGATTGGCCCAATGTACTGAATTTGGCCATGCTCGCCCCAGACCTTAACTTGAGACGCAAACGCAACGAGTTGGAGCTCAAAGGGTCGCAGGATCGTCAGCGGTGCAGCCCGATTATTGCGAATTTCGGCAATGACGAAAATGCTGTCCTGAGTTGTCAGAAGTGCTGATTTGACACGCAGCCGTAGCGAAAGATCGCCGTTGTCTGAATCCACCCAATCTGCGGACGAATCGGGAGCTTGCGGCGTCGGTTTAGATTGGCCCGATGCGAGATTCTCGCTCCTATCCCGAAACATTTCTAACGCCTTGTGGGCTCCGACCAGCACCGTCGAAAGTTTCGAGTAATCATCTTGCGATTTGATGCGAAGCAGGATGAGGCCCGGATCGTCCTTGAGAGCGACGAGAGTCGTTTTGGTTTCAGGGCAGATTGGAAGCGTGAGCATACAGTAGGCATTGGGATCACCGCACAAGGCACCGAACTCGTTTGGGACGCGCAGTGAGACGGCTGAGAGCACATCAGGGTACTGCTTTGCAAAGGCGCGCGCCCGTTTGAGGATTGCCTCGCGGCCCACGACGATCTCAAGCTCATTCGTGAACATCCGACAGGAATCGTACATCCGGTTGATCTGAGCGGCTATTGAATCTTTGCCCCCAGACTCTGGAACCTTGACGTTGTCCAGCAACCGGAACTGATACCGTTCATCGTCCAACTGCTTCCCCTGTTCTTCGATCCCGATTTCCGCATCGCGATAGCTGTCGCCACGGGTGGGCCCGCCCACGAGCATGATCTCGATGGAGTGGTCGCGCATGTACTCAAGGAAGTGCGCGCTATGCAGCGAAAGCACGAGTTCAAGACTCTTGACCTCCTCGCCCCGAATCGTCTCGCTCACGGCGAAAACGAGCCTGTAGGGCTTGCCCAATTTCTGAATGTCCGTCAGTGGCTTCCCGTATTCAATCTGCGTGATTTCAAGAATCTTGCCGACATGGACGACGCGGGCTCTTCCCACGTAGGCCTCGACGGCGACGAACTCCCGCCCGACTTGGGCCGAAGCCACGACCGGCACCAACGCGAAGAACAAGGCCAAAAATCCTTGCCGCACTCGCAAGCTGAACGGCGTCGGTTGTTTCTCTCTTTCACGACGAGTGCGCGTTGGCAAAGCCAGCAGATTTTGACGGGTGGCACTAGATCTCATAGGGGCACTCATAATTTCTCCGCCTAACGACCCAATCACCCGGCGGCGACGAGAGATTGTCCATTTGAAAACGCCCGATTTCGCCGCTCGGGTGCATTGGATTGATACTCATCATGGCCTCTGTTTCTAAACGCAGGCGATGTTCCTACAAATTTTACGCGATGCTATGCTCGCAAACGATCAGGTCGCGCACGACCGATCAACAACGGGCTCCATCGTCCACTATCTTCCACGTAGAACCATGATGAGATTCTATCATCAACAACATGCATTCTATTGCGGAGTTGATCTCCATGCTAGATCGATGCACGTGTGCATCGTCGATGCCGAGGGGGCAAACGCGTGTACATAAGAACATTGAGGCAAGACCGGATTATTTTCTTGCACTGATCTCTCCCTTTCGAGAAAACCTTGCAGTGGCGGCGGAGTGCATGTTCGCTTGGTACTGGCTGGCGGATTTGTGCCACGAAGAGAAGATTGACACTGGAATTGTCACTCCACGTTACTTACACTCTGCACTTTAGGCCATGTTCTCATTCCACTCTCCGCATTATACGCATAACGTCATGAGGTTCTCAACGAGGCGCCGAATTTGAAGCAGGTTGGGCAGCGGGAGTAGAACGCGATTGATT
>JANMNK010000197.1:0-4360 GCA_031373875.1 Pirellulaceae bacterium
GCAGAACGCGAGGGACGAGCATAACAAGGTTGCCGATTCCGTTCGCGAGATAATGGCAATGCGAGAATTACCTGAGCCGAAAAAAGCCTACATCCTGTTTCGTGGCGAGTACGACCAGCGTCGTGACGAAGTTACCGCAAATACACCGGCAGTACTCCCGCAATTGCCAGAATCTTCACCGCGCAACCGACTTGGTTTGGCTCAATGGTTGTTGGACCCCAAGCATCCCTTGACCTCTAGGGTAACGGTGAATCGCATTTGGCAAAGCATCTTTGGACGCGGCTTGGTTCGGACTTCGGAAGATTTTGGTAATCAAGGTGCTCGCCCTCACTACCCCGAAGTCCTCGACGGACTCGCAGAAAAATTGATGGCGTCAGGCTGGGACGTTAAGTCGCTTGTAAAGACAATCGTTATGAGTGAAACGTATCGTCAGCAAAGTGTCGGCGACGAACGAATCATGGCCGACGATCCGGATAACGAATGGCTGGCTCGCGGGGCGCGATTTCGACTGCCAGCCGAAATGATTCGCGATAATGCCTTGGCTGCTGCGGGTTTGTTGGATCGTCGAATGGGTGGACCGCCGGTAAATCCATACGAAATGAGCGAAGCCTTTAAGCCAGTTGGTGCCTCAGGCGGCACGGACGTTTTCCGGCGAAGTCTGTACACACAGTGGCGCCGTACAAGCCCACCTCCGGCGATGCTGGCATTTGACGCGCCTCGTCGGGCCGTGTGCATCGCGAAGCGCGAACGAACGGACTCGCCACTCCAAGCCCTGATCTTGCTGAACGGAATTCAATACGTCGAAGCAGCCCGAGTGCTTGGCGAATCGCTTCATAAGGAATCCAATGGCGACATCGAAAAGATGATTCAAGCTGGCTTTCTTCGTTGCCTTAGCAGACAAGCTGACTCGATGGAATTGGACATCCTGCGGCTACTTTACAGCGAGCAGCGTGACTACTTCTCCAAGAATCCGGAACAAGCCAAACTGCTGACGGCCCTTGGTACTCACCCTCGCGATGCTGCAGTTTCAGATATCGACGCCGCTTCGGCAACGGCCCTAGCTCAAGCATTGCTGAATCACGACGAATGCGTCGTCAAGCGTTAGGGAACACAAATATTCCTAGATAGCACAGAGTGTAGAAAACAACCATGAAAATACAAATAGATCCAATTTCAAGGCGATCGTTTCTGACCAATTCTGGATTGGGCCTAGGAAGTATTGCCTTGGCCGATTTGCTCCGCGCCGACTCGCCTGTCGCAGAACCGGAGCGCGGCGTTTTGGGGCAGACACATTTCCCACCAAAAGCGAAACGCGTCATCTACTTGTTCATGTCCGGCGGTCCTTCGCAATTGGACTTGTACGACTACAAACCTGTCTTGAACAAACGCAATGGCCAACAGTTGCCGGACTCAGTCCGCGGCGGTCAGCGTTTGACAGGCATGTCAGGAAACCAATCTTCGATTCCATTAGTCGGGTCGCCATTCAAGTTTGCGCAGTATGGTGAAAGCGGCGCTTGGTTTAGCGAGTTGCTGCCCAATACTGCCAGCATTGCGGACGACCTCTGCTTTGTCCGATCGATGTACACCGAAGCCATCAATCACGGCCCTGGCGTGACCTTTTTTCAAACGGGGACGCAGATCGCCGGTCGACCGAGCATGGGAGCTTGGCTCAGTTATGGCTTAGGACAGGAAAACGCTGACCTGCCTTCGTTTGTTGTGCTCATTACCAAAGACAAAAGCGGGCAGCCACTCGGCGCACATCTCTGGGGCAGTGGATTCTTGCCAACAAAGCACCAAGGCGTATTGTTGCGTGCCGCGAAAGACCCCGTGCTGTATCTTGGTAATCCAGCCGGCGTATCGCCCGAAAGTCGCCGCATGTTGCTCGATCGATTGCGCGAACTGCACGAGCATCAAATGGAATCGACACACGATTCGGAAATACAGAATCGAATCGACCATTACGAGATGGCTTACTCGATGCAGTCAAGCGTTCCCGAAGCGGCTGATCTGACCAAGGAAAGTCGTGAGGTGCTTGATAGCTACGGACCCGACGTGGAAAAGCCTGGCACGTTTGCCGCGAATTGCTTGTTAGCTCGTCGCATGGCGGAACGGGGCGTTCGCTTCATTCAGCTTTACCATCAAGACTGGGATCATCATGGTGGTTTGCCGTCAGCGCTGCCTGGGCTTTGCAAAGAAACCGATCAACCCGCCGCTGCATTAGTCAAAGACCTCAAGCGTCTTGGAATGCTTGACGATACGCTGGTGATTTGGGGCGGTGAGTTCGGGCGAACGAATTATTGCCAAGGTAAAATTCAGAGCAACTTTGGACGCGATCACCATCCTCGATGTTTCACGATGTGGATGGCAGGAGGTGGAACCAAGCCGGGCACAACATACGGTGAGACCTGCGAGTTCGGCTACAACGTCGTTCGAGACGGCGTTCACATTCACGACTTGCAAGCGACCATGTTGCGGTTGCTTGGCATCGACCACGAACGCCTCACGTATAAATTCCAAGGTCGCCGCTATCGGTTAACTGACGTGCACGGGCAACTTGTTCCGGGGATCATGGCTGAAACGGTGTGACAATTATTTTGGGGCGAACGCGACGTCTTGGGGCGAAGGCGACGAATGGCGTCGGTGACGGGGCTGTCATTGAGTTGGTGGGACGGATTGCGAAAAGCTGATTTGGTGTGGAGAGGATTTTTAGGGGTTAGTGGGATCTTTTTTAAGCTTGACGGGCCGGGAGACCCGTCCTACGGTTTTTTCGTAGGGGTTTTTTTCTTGGCGAGCAATTTGGCTTCGTTCTCTTTTCGTCTCGCTTTGACGATCTTTGCGATCAACGGGTAAGGGATGGGTTGATCCAACGGCAAACGTAGATTTCCATTTTCTCCGGCGTATTTCTTGCATTCTTGTTGCAACTCAACGTCGCGTACAGGAGGGTAAATGCCTATGTGCGTTTTGAACGCGCCAAAGTAAATCAGTACACCGTTTTCAAAAAATGCGGGCATCCGGTAACTGATCTTCTCTGTCGACGCAGGCGCAGCTTTCCGAATTATCGAACGGATTTTGCACAGGATCGATTGTACTTCGGTTGGGAATTCCTTGATGTACTCATCGATCGTCGTTGGTGGCGATTTTGTTGACGTCATAATTTCTCAAGGCTTTTTAAATAGGTTTTCTGTGGTAACGTTTCCGTCGCTCTCGATTGCAATTCCAAGCATCGAGATATCATCATCTTTCTTACCGTTGTGTGCGAAATTCAAGACGCCACCGAGTGTCAGTTCAATACTGCTTTGCAAGGACGCGTGGCGGTTATCTAGGATCGTTTGCATTAAACGTGCAAGCCCAAACATGTTTCCATCTGCCCCAGATTGCTCTACCGCGCCGTCGCTGTAAATATAAATTCGATCGCCACTTTGCAGTTTGACGACCCGCATTTCGTATTCGGGTGTCTCCACAACGCCTACGGGAAAACCCGAGATAGTAATTTCGCTCACGGTATCATTTCGCACCAGGATGGGCGGAGGATGTCCTGCCGATACGAAACTTATGGTCCGCTCGTCCAAATCGAGTACAGCGTAACAGCATGTGAAAAACTGCGGGGAGTCTTCATTCATTTGAAACTCGTTATTCAAATGCTCCATGACCGCCAAGGGGTCTTTGCGGAATTCCGGAGACATTCGCGACAGCCATCGATTCAGTGTCGTTGCCAGCAAAGCCGCCGAGACACCATGCCCGCATACATCCAGAACGTAGCACGCCACGTGTCGATTATCAATCGCCAAAACATCCAAGATGTCACCGGCCAGTTCATCACAGGGAAGCAAAGACCATCCAATCTTTGCGCCATCAAGTTGCGGGACATTGGCTGGCAGCAGCGACTGTTGAATGGCCGCAGCGGCCCGCATGTCCGAACGCATGCGTTTGTTGGCAACTTCCAAACTTGCATTGGCATCACGTACTTTATCTTCCGCGAGACGGCGCTGCGTGATATCCGATTGGACTCCGATAAAGTGCGTCGTTCTTCCCCGGTCATCCCGTATCGGCGTGATGGAAAGCCTATTCCAGAATGGCGTTCCGTCCTTGCGATAATTCAACAACTCCACTTCGCAGTGCTCTTCTGCCATGATAGATTCTCGCAACAAACGGACCGTTTCGCGATCCGTATCGGGCCCTTGCAAAAATCTGCAATTCGAGCCAACCGTTTCTTCGGCACTGAAACCCGTCAGACGCGTGAAGCCCTCGTTGACATAGATGAGAGGTCGATCGGGAGCCAGAGCGTTGGCAATCGTGATGCCTTCTGCAGCCGAAGCCAGCGCACGGTCCTTGAGCAACAATTGCTCAATCAAATCGCTTT
>JANMNK010000432.1:0-4237 GCA_031373875.1 Pirellulaceae bacterium
GTCACGGCCTGCGTCGGTACAATTGCGCTTAACCTGTCGCGGACGTTACGAACATGTCAGCAGCTCGCAACGAATTCTTTCAAGCGACTCCGTCATCGTAACCAATTTTGGACTATTTCGACAATTTGTTCTTCGTCGAGCGTTTCGTGAGCGGACAGTTCATCCGCCAAGGCTGCTATGGCTTGCCAGAGGGTATCTTTGGAAAAGAGCCGATATATTTCTGCGGTCGTTTCCTCCAGAAGCGTGAGGCGACGGCGATCATCTCTCGCTAATAATTTGGCCGCGTCCCAAGCCGACTGCCAATCTTGTTTCCATTCTTCTATGAATCCAGGATGGTACGGATTACCTGAGTGAATCATTTCGGCGACGGGGCCCGCAAGAGCGACTAGCATGCATTTTTCCATCAGTTCGCGATCGGACAATCGCGAGACCGGCCAAGCCACTCGGACCCCGCCATCCAATCGCGGGCCATCGTCCCGATCCGGCTCAGTCGTCGCTGACGACACCCTTCCTCCGAGATAAAAAGCCATCACAACATGCCCGGCTTCGTGGTAGCAAACAAGTTCATCCATTACATAGCACGCTTTTCACTCGAGCTCGAGATTCGGTCAACCAAGTGCCGTTCGCGTTTGGTGGGCACTGTCTGCTTTGCCAACATTGTTATCATCCGTCAAAGACAAGTATGTCCAAGACAAGTATATTATTCGGCAGCATCATTTGCTTTGAACGATGGTGATGCCAGTGTTTTTGGTTGATGAAGTCTAAACAAAAAAGAGATCCAATTGAGATGCGAGACCCTAGGATTCGTCGCAGCGGGTGCTTTGTGCTTAATCTTTTCTTATTTCTGAGTCGAGCACTTGCCGTCGGGGGTGCCGATGACGAACAAGTTGTTTTCTTTCCGACCTACGGATATCAAGTCAACGATTCGTGGGTCATTCCAGTCCGACTTTGGGTCTATGAAGAACGTAAGGCTGTGGCGGCTTGGACCGAGCAAATGACGCGTGAATTGGTTGAACGACCGGACGACGAGATTAAGAATTTTCGAAGTCGGATCAAGCACTTTTTGGCTGACAGCGAGTCCTATGAATCGGTAATATTCCGATTTGATGACGACCCGGCAAAGCAAGATTTTCAGGTTAAGAAACCCAATGGGGACGTTCCAAAAACGGATTGGAATGGAATTGTCGAAGGGACGATTACGATTTCTATCGAACGTGCCAAGGAACTGTTGGCCGCTCAGAAATCCGCGAATGGGTGGCTTCGGTTTCGAGCATCGTCGCCGGAGCATACCGGCGTAGGGCAAGTGCAATTGATCGACCCCGAGGGGCTTTCTGTAATTTCGGACATCGACGACACGATCAAGGTCACCGAGTTACCCGCCGGGAAACGTGTTGTCATCGAGAACTCGCTCTTCAAAGCATATCAAGCGGCGCCTGGCATGGCCGCGACATTCCAAGATTGGCAGAACGCTTCGTTCCATTACGTGTCGGGCAGTCCTTGGCAGTTATACGAGCCGCTGTCATCGTTCTTGCTCGCCGAAAAGCAAGGTTTCCCGGCAGGAACATTTCATTTTAAGAACAGCCGGAAAAATCTGTTCAGCGCCGATACTTGGCGAGACTTGGAAGAATTATTTACCAACGAAAATGCAACCTACGATCAGAAGTTGGGTCAAATCAAAGCGATAATGACTGACTTTCCAAAGCGAAAATTTATCTTGGTGGGCGATACGGGCGAAAAAGATCCCGAGCTTTATCGCGCGATTCAGGTCGAGTTCCCAAGCCAAGTAAAAGAGGTCTGGATCCGAGACGTAACGAACGATCGCGAACTGAAACCAAAACGGCTGGAAGGGATGAACGTTATTCCCGCGCCGACTATTTTGCGGATAAATTAGACTGCAAAACAGTTAGACCAACGTGAATAAAGCCGTTTGTTACGAGTTCATCGAGCTATGTTGCTCCGACACCCATGCCAAGTGATCGGAGCAATTTTGGCCGAAATGCCCAACGGACAAAATTTTCGTACTCGTACTCAGCCACCGGCGGTACTCGTACTCGTACTCGAATTTGACTAAGGATCGAATCCGAGTACGAGTACCGTTTCACTGAGTACGAGTACGAGTACGCGTTTGATACGAACCATAACGGCGATCAGCGATAAGTTCGCGATTTAGTAGTTGATCTGTAACTGTGTTCGCAGGACGTGTCCGTCGAATTGCTGATAAGGCGCAATGCCATCGGGAGTGGATGCGTTTGTATTTGTTCTGTCCGTAATGAGGTAGGACATTGTCAATTCTGCCGCAGAGTTAATTTGCCACTCTTCGCCAAACTCCCATTCATTGATATTTACAAAAGGAGCGTTACGTTCCGATTTGTAACCGCCTTTGTAATACGACCAGCGGACGAATGGATAGAAATGTCCATAGCAATTTTCAATGTTATAGATCAGCATTGCGTACCCGCCATACAGCGCACGATCTTCGATAACGGTTTGAGCATCATTTAGGCCAGGGCCACGCCCTACGGTCCATTCCGATTGAAATCCAAATGGTTGGGGATACCAGACCCACGTCGCCGCAATTCGACGATCATTCCATCCTTGCGGATTACCGGTATCTGCTGCGCCCGTAGGCTTGGCACTTCCCGAGCCTACGCCAAGCGGTCGAATGCCTGAGGACAAAACGGAGTATTCACCGATGTAGCCTTGCACGCCTCCTTCGCAGTATTGACCGTTAGCAAATTGAATGGGAATAGTTAGCCGTGAAACCACGTGAAGGTTGTCATTCGTTTCAAGGAATGAGCCACCTTGGCCGTTGTACGCTCCCAAGCCAAACACGCCATAGTTACCTGATCCCTTGAGTCCCTTGTCAGTCACCTCTTTGAAAAAGTCCTGAGCGGGCTTCGGTGTCCAATAGAAGAACGCTCCCAAATCGCGTTCATTTCGAACGGCACTGTTGAGACCGTCTGCTCGGTCCAAAGGTATACGATTCGAGCTGGATTGCAGGTTCTCGAAACCATAGGGAACCTTGGACTGGCCCACTCGTACTCGATATTCTCTGTCTGTATCAAAATAAAGGTCTGCGTACAAATCCCGGATCTGAACAAAATGCGTTTGATCGGAACTACCCGGCGTGGTTACGGCAAAATCTGGCTGGAAGTAGAGCGATGCATGTTCATTCATGTCACCCGCCAATATAAGCCGCGCCCGTCGAATCAAAAAACTTTGGTCTTCGCTGACGGAACGGTCACCCACATAATGCGCTGGCGCGGATGGCGGATTTACAAAAAGCTCTTGGTTGAATCGGAGTTGTGTATAACCACGAAGGGTATACTTTTCGAACCATTTCTTATCTTTCTTTTCGTCCTTCTTCTCTTCTTTTTTTTCTTCCTTCTTCTCAGGCTTCTTTTCTTCTGCCTTTTTTTCGCTGGCTTCTTTTTCCTGGTTGATGAGTTCTTCAAGCTCGCGAAGTCGCGCATCGGATTCTTCAAGTCGTTGTTGTACTTGCGCCATATCCAACGGCGGCTGAGGCTCTTGCCAGCGGTTCGTCAACACGGGCTGAGTAAATTGCTGTGTGACTACAGGTGGCTGCCCGCTTGGAGGCGACGGAATTTGGGCTTTGATCGTATTGCAGGAGAAAATGCAAGCACAGCATCCCAACACACGACTTATTGTTGTTTGATTCATAGGAAGATTGCTTCTCATGGGGTGTCGGAATGAAGTCATTTGTTCTCGAACAATTGATTCCAACCGCTTTGTGTAAATCTTCAACGTATGTCGATGCTGATCGAAAACTTTCGCATCGCGAAATATTAAGATTGCGTGTGGTCGTTTTTTTTCCGCAACTTATTTTTTGCGTTGCCAGCATAGCGTCGCTGCTTTGTCCATGTTGACAATTTGGACTCAGAACGATGTTGTGCAGTTGATGCTATTGCAAGCATGATTTCATGACTTGAGCATCCAAAGTCGAACGCATTCCGCATCATTTCAGTGAATCGCCTACATCAAAAAACGACAGAAACGAGACATGTCGCTGATCGCGAAAATTGCGCCTAAAAATCGTACTCGTACTCAGTGAAACGGTACTCGTACTCGGTCCGAGCCATATTCGAGTACAACTACTGCCTGTGGCTGATTTCGCAAATGCTTTCAACTCGCGCATATTTTGTTCAAAGCAACGGCGATATGCGACAAACGTCACAACAAGTGACCGTTTGAGTCGACGATCAATGTGAGACTGAGG
>JANMNK010000448.1:0-10756 GCA_031373875.1 Pirellulaceae bacterium
CCTTCCGCTGGCGACGCTAAGCCCGTTACCGATGATAAGAAGAAACGTAAAGATCGCGAACCGGTTATCAACCTTGCCAAAATTCCCAAGTCAGGAACGCCCTCGGTGGCGGCAAAGAAAGACGAGCCTGCTCCGCAAAAACCCGAGATCAAGCTTACGAAAGAGTTGATCGTTGGCACCCGTCAAGGGATGCGCGCACCTTTGGATAGTTTCGTTCAGCAAGAAACCCAAAAAGGCAACAACACCGGCGGTCCGGGAACTCCGTCAAAATCGGCATCAGCAATGCCCGTTGGTGGACTAACGGAATTCAAGGCCAATGCCGAAAACAAGAATCGCGTCAAAACCAAGAAGGAAATGGACTTCGAGGAAGAAGAACGCGAACGCAAGAAAAAGGGTCTTGCTGGTCTTGCCGCTTCGAGGGCGGATCGAAGCAAACGACGTGGCAAGCAAACAGACGAAGAAGCTTTCCAAGAGGAAGAAAGAAATCGCCGAGGCCGGACACTCATTCGCCGCGGCGGTAACACGGCTTTGCCTCGCAAAGAAAAAGTTGTCGTCGAGCTACCGTGCACGGTTCGAGATTTCTCTGAATCCGCAGGGATTCAAGCAGGTCGTGTTCTGCTTTCCTTGATGAAGCTTGGTGTCAAAGCCAATATCAACTCCGGCTTGGAAAACGAACACGCCATGATGCTTGCTACAGATCTCGGTCTTGAGATCGAGTTCAAGGAGCATCAGTCACTTGAGCAAAACGTTCTTGCAAGCTTCGAGAATATCCAAGACAACCCCGAGGATTTGGTAACGCGGCCCCCGGTCGTAACTTTCCTCGGTCACGTCGACCACGGAAAAACATCGTTGTTGGATTATCTCATTGGAACGAAGATCGTTACCGGCGAAGCTGGGGGCATCACGCAACACATTCGAGCTTATCAAGTCGAAAAAGATGGGCGTCACGTTTCGTTTGTCGATACGCCAGGCCACGAAGCCTTTACCGAAATGCGAGCACGCGGTGCAAACGTTACGGACATTGCGATTTTGGTTATCGCGGCTGACGACGGTATCATGCCGCAAACCGAAGAAGCTATTTCGCACGCCAAGGCCGCCGGTGTCCCAATCATCGTGGCACTTAACAAAATCGATTTGGTAAGCGCCAACGCCAATCGAGTGATGACGCAGATGACCGAACACGGATTGACACCGAGCGAGTGGGGGGGCGATGTCGAGGTTGTTCCAACCAGCGCTACTACCGGTAAAGGCATGGACGACTTGCTAGAAACAATTTTGACCGTCGCCGAACTGCACGATTATAAAGCTAACCCAAAACGCGCCGCCAATGGCTTGTGCTTGGAAAGCGAGCAAGAGTCGAACCGCGGGGTGATAGCCAAGGTTATTATTCAAAACGGAACGTTGCGCGTCGGCGATATCGTCGTCTGCGGTTCCACGTTTGGTCGCGTCAAGGCACTTTACGATACGTTGCGGCCGACCCGTCAATTGACTGAGGCGGGGCCTTCCATGCCCGTCAACATTACAGGTTTGGACAAACCGCCTGCTGCTGGAGAGCGATTTTACGTTCTTGATGACATTGTCGAAGCTCGCGAAATTGCAGCGTCTCGCGAAGTCAATTCCCGCGCACAGGTGCTGTCCGGTTCTACGCCAAAGGTTTCTTTCGAAGCGTTCCAGGAGTTATTGCAAACTGGTCGGCTTGGCAAGAAAGAAGATCGCGTAATCCTCAACATGATCATTCGCGCCGATACGCGTGGTTCACTAGAAGCCATCGAAAAAGAACTCACCAAGTTGGATCATCCCGAAGTCGACATTCGCATTCTGCAAAAGTCGGTGGGTGGGGTTAGCGTGGCGGACGTAACATTGGCGAGCGCTTCGCAGGGCGTCATTGTTGGATTTAACGTCATTCCAGACGAAGCCGCTCGCATGCTCGCCGAAGATCGCAACATTGAAATTCGCCGATACGACATCATCTACAATTTGACGAATGACATTCGAGCCCTCGTCGAAGGTCGGCTCAAACCTGAAGAGCGTGTTGTTGAACTCGGGCGGGCATTGGTCAAGCAAGTATTCAGTATTTCCAGAGTCGGAACGATCGCAGGATGTATTGTTGTTCAAGGCACGATCGAAAGAGGTTGCCGCATTCGGGTTAACCGCGATGGACGTACCATTGGCGAGTATGCTTTGGATACCTTGAAGCGTATTAAGGACGATGTCAAGGAAGTACCGCGAGGAATGGAATGCGGTATCAAATTGGCTGGCTTTAACGATTTGAAGCAAGACGACATTCTCGAAGGATACAAGATCGAGGAATTTGCTCGTACACTCGAATCATCAGCTCGATAGTTTTCGAGGTAGGACCATCATCCAGTGACAACGCGTCGTTTATTAAAAGCTGCCGAAGCCATCCGAGAAGTCGTCTCGATGGCTATCCTCACGGAACTGAGGGATCCTCGCGTCCAGAATGTGACCGTGACCGGCGTGGACGTTGCTCCCGACATGAAGGAAGCGAAAGTTCGCGTGAGCGTGATGGGGACCGAAAGTCAGCAGAAGTTGACCATTCGGGGCCTAGAGAATTCCGCAGGCTTCCTGCAAGCGAAAATCGCAAAGAAAATCGTAACTCGTTACACCCCTAGGTTGCATTTCGAACTAGATGACGGTGTAAAAAAGTCAATCGCTCTCGCTCAATTGCTCCACCAGATCGAAGAGGAACGTCGCGCCGCAAATCCGGAATCGCCTCCTTCCGACAGCGATGAAGCGGATGACGAAGTTGACGCGGATGACGCCGAAGTTTCTGATGAAGCTGAATCGGATCACGAAAACAACCAGGGTTAGTATTTCGCCTGTTCCCTTCCTACCCAGATATCAAACCCATTTCCCAGTTTTGTTTCGCAAAAGCAACAAACTATGACCGCTCCAAATCGCGCAGTACGAATTGAGCAGCTCAGCAAAGCTCTCAAGAAATTTTATAAACAAGTTCCGGTTGCTACCGATCGATCGGTTCTCGAGCTTTTGCTCTACGCATGTTGCTTGGAGGATGCCAAATCGGAAGCAGCCGACGAAGCGTTCGCAAAGCTTCAGCAGACGTATTACGATTGGAACGAAGTTCGAGTTACAACCGTAGTCGAGTTAGCAGAAGTCCTTTCCAGTTTGCCAGATCCAATTGCTGCTGCTTCTCGCGTCAAAAAGAACTTGCAATCCATGTTTGAAAGTCGATATTCTTTCGACATCGACGACATGAAAAAGATGAATCTGGGCAAAGCCGTAACCGATCTCGAGGGCTGGGGTGGTGCAAGTAAATTTGTCGTGGCTTTCGTGACACAGCACGCTCTCGGTGGTCATGCCATACCAATCGATTCCGCGACGCTCGAGATACTGAAATTGTTCGAAGTGATCACTCCGGCAGAGTACGATAAAAAGCAAGTGCCCGGAATTGAACGAACGATCCCGAAAGCACGCGGACCAGAGTTCGCTTCTCTCCTACATCAGTTCGCTGCGGATTTCCACGCAAACCCAAAATCACCACTGGCCCTTTCGGTTTTCAAAGATCTGGGCGTGTCGCCAAAGCCGAAGCCTGCGCCGCCACCACCGAAACCTGCTCCCGAACCACCGAAAAAGTCCGCTAAGAAAGCTGAAAAGCCTGTAGCCACTCCAGCCAAACCCGTGGCTTCTGGCAAAACGAAAGCGCCCCAAAAGAAAATTGCGCCAGCCAAAAAAGCGGTAGAGCAGAAAAAACCTAAACCGTCCAAACCAGCCGAGACGAAGAAAAACGCCAAAGCGATCCCACCGGCTAAGCAAAAGTCAGTTAAGAAAATCGAAAAAAGTACATCACACAAATCAGCGCCAAGCAAGATGAGCAAGAAAAAGCCCCGCTGAGTTTGGAACCGTGACCTTACTGTGAAGACTCTGCTTGAACGCATCGCTTAGGCAATCTAGAAATCAAATTGCAAATCGATTCTATCGCATCATAAAGAACTTATTTTATCATCTTCAAACTGTGATAATCAGGAATTAGGATCTTATCATGGCCGGACATTCCCAGTGGGCCAACATCAAACATCGAAAGGCTCAGGTAGACAGCAAGCGAAGCAAATTGTGGAGCAAGTTGTCCAAAGCCATTATCGTTGCCGCGAAACTTGGCGGAGGCGACCCGGATGCAAATATTCGGCTTCGAACCGCGATCATCGACGCGAAAGCGGTCAGTATGCCTCGCGACAATATCGAGCGTGCAATTAAGAAAGGCACGGGCGAAATCGAGGGCAACGACGTAGAAGAAATCCTCTACGAAGGCTACGGACCAGGCGGAGTTGCCGTTCTCTGCGATATCATGACCGACAATCGGAATCGAACCGCATCGGAAATCCGAAAAATCTTCGACGTCCACGGCGGGAAACTTGGTTCAACCAATTGCGTCGCATATCTATTCGAGCGAAAAGGTTTGGTCTCACTGGAAAAAAGCAAAGCGAGTCTCGATCAAACCATGGAGCTTGCTTTGGAAGCCGGTGCTGACGATGTCGTGGAACAAGGCGACAATCTGGAAGTGACTTGCGCTCCAGAAACTTTCGCATCCCTCGTTGAAGCATTCGAGAGTGCAAAGATCGAACTTGCTGTCAAAGAAGTAACTCGCATCCCAACCAGCACAGTGGAAGTTGACTCGGATACCGCCAAAACTATCGTCAAGCTCCTCGAACTCCTCGATGATCACGACGATGTTCAATCGGTCTCCTCCAACGTCAGTTTCTCGGAAGAACAACTGGAAGCTTTCTCTGCGTAAATTTTGCCGAAAAAGTCCTCCCAGACTTGTTCAAGTCAAAGTCGGTTCGCAAACGGATACCCACCTTTTGTTGAAGGTTCCGTATTCAGCCGCAACTTTATGCACGCTAGCCCAGGACGATACCTCGCTGTGAGGTTGCCCTCTTCTAATAATGAGACTGGGTTGTTTTCCGATTTCGTAAATCTAAAAGTTTGAAGAACATGACAGTCTCACTCGACTCGAATTCGATGACCATCTCGCGAGTCGATGCAAGGCACTCTGGATTCGAACGATCGCTCTCAGAACTGCGCCACAAATTAAGTCCGAGTGGGGACATAGTCAGCGAACGAGGCAAGCAACTTACATTGCGTGCTTTCGGAGAATTGCTCAGCCCTACTCAAGTCGTCGAGCGAATTTGCAATGACGTTAAGAATCAAGGCGATCAAGCTCTGCTTCGTTATTGTGAAGTACTCGATAATTCAAAGCTGACTGTGGAAACGCTCCGCATTCCGGTTGAGGATTTGGCCCGATCGCACCAAAAAGCAAGCCCGCAGTTTTTGAACGCGATTCGCGAAATCAGAAATAATATTCTCGAATACCAAAATGCTATTTTGCATAAGTCGGTTTCTATCCAACCGCGCGAGGGCGTGACGCTCGAACTGCGTTACGAGCCGCTCAATCGTATCGGCGTGTGCGTTCCGGGTGGTGCCGCTGCCTACCCATCGACCGTTTTGATGACCGTCGTACCCGCCTTGGCAGCAGGCGTACCTGAAATTGCAGTCGTAGCACCCCCGACTCCTTTCGGTGCCTTCAATCCAGATGTCCAGACAGTTTGCCATGAATTAGGCGTCACAGAACTCTATTCCATCGGTGGAGCGCAAGCAGTTGCGGCCTTAGCATACGGCACCGAGAATATCGCAGCAGTCGACAAGATCGTGGGGCCAGGAAACTTATTTGTTGCACTCGCAAAGAAGCATTGTTACGGCCAAGTCGATATCGATTCCATCGCGGGCCCTAGTGAAGTCGTTGTACTTGTCGACGAAACCACTTCGCCGGAGTTTGCTGCCGCCGATATTTTAGCTCAGGCGGAACATTCGCCCGGTGCCAGCATCTTGATCAGTTGGAGCGAATCGATGCTCGACGCCGTTGAATCGGAAGTGCGACGCCAAGTCGGGCGGCTAAGCAGAGCTGATCTAACGATTCAGGCTTTGCAAGATTTTGGTGCGATCATCCTGGTACGAGATGCAGAGCAAGCGTGTCAAATCAGCAATCTTATCGCACCCGAACACTTGCACGTTCAATGCTGTAACCCAAGACAGTTGTTGGACAAACTCAAGAATTACGGCGCTGCATTCTTGGGGCCCTACTCTCCCGTTGCCTTAGGCGATTACGCTGCAGGTCCCTCCCATGTCTTGCCAACTAGCGGAACCGCTCGATGGGCTTCTGGTTTAAATGCAAATCACTTTTTGCGATCCAGCAGTGTCATAGAGTTTAACAAGGTCGCCTTAAGCGAACTCGCTCCCACAGTCGAACTGTTGGCGGAACGCGAAGGTTTGACCGCGCATCAGCAAAGCATTATTTTGCGACGATCATAGACCACCCTTCAGCTTTCGAGTTTTTCATGTCGACTTCCACCCGTGACTTAGCAAAATATTTTCGTGCCGATGTTGCCTCCATGTCGCCCTATATTCCGGGCGAACAACCCCAGGCTAGCAAGTTTATAAAGCTCAACACGAACGAAAACCCATATCCTCCTTCTCCCCGGGTCGTTCAAGCGATTTCCCATGCAGCGGAAAACCGCCTTGAACGCTACCCGGACCCACTGGCGACTTCTTTTCGAATGGTCGCTGCGGATGTTTACGGTCTGACGCCCGATCATTTTCTTGCAGGGAATGGCAGCGATGACATTTTGACGATCGTCACTCGCGCCTTCGTTTCTCCTGGCAGCTCAATTCGTTTTCCGTTTCCGAGTTACATCCTTTATCGAACACTTGCTCAGCTACAAGGCGCGACTTGGGAAGAATTACCGTTTCAACCAGACTACTCTCTCGATCCTGCTTTTTTCCAGAGCCACGATCAGCTCAAGCTCGTTTACCTTCCGAATCCGAACAGTCCTACCGGCACAGTCATTTCCCATTCTGAAATCGCACGATTGGCCGATTCTCTGCCCTGTCCACTGTTGGTTGATGAAGCTTATGCCGATTTTGCAGAGAGCAATTCCGTGAAACTGGTTAGTGAAAACCCGAAAATAATGGTTTCTCGAACGCTTAGTAAGTCGTATGCTTTGGCAGGTCTCCGTTTTGGATTCCTAGTCGCTCACCCCGAAATGATTCAGATGCTTCGCAAAGTTAAAGATAGTTACAACTGCGACTCGTTATCCATTGCAGGCGCGACGGCAGCAATTCAAGATCAAGATTGGTTGATGGCTAATCGGGAAAAAATCATTTCGACTCGAACGCGTATGACTGTGCACGCCCGAAAACTAGGATTTCAAGTTGTCGACTCCCACGCAAATTTCATTTGGTGCACGAGATCCGATCGACCCGTTCAACCCCTTTACCAAGCTTTAAAAGATCAGCGCGTTTTGGTTCGATATATGAATTATCCCAAATGGGGCGATGGACTGCGCATCAGCGTCGGAAGTGATGAGCAGATTGATGCAGCGTTTAGTATTCTGGAGTCCGTATTATGAGCCCTACAAGACAAGCTACAATCGATCGCACTACATCGGAAACCAAAATACATGTGTCCTTAAACCTCGATGGCAGTGGAAAATCAATTTGTCAAACAGGCGTCGGCTTTCTCGACCATATGCTCACACTTTTTGCCAAGCACTCTTTGGTTGATTTAGAAGTGCGGGCCGAAGGCGATCTGCACATCGATGCCCATCATACAACAGAAGATGTCGGAATCTGTCTAGGTATGGCAGTTCAAAAAGCACTTGGCGACAAAGCGGGCATTCGACGTTACGGTCACATGACGCTGCCGATGGAAGAAACGCTTGTCACAACCGCAATCGATCTCAGTGGTCGCGTTTTCTTCGTATGCCAAGCACCCATTCCCTCCCCAAAAATCGGCGATTTCGATAGCGAATTGATCGAAGACTTCTGGCAATCCTTTGCAGCAAACGCATTATGCAATTTGCATATCGTCCTCCATCATGGCCGCAATAGCCACCATATCGCAGAAGCCATCTTCAAAAGCATTGCACGATCCATACGCACTGCCATCGAACATGATCCCCGACAAATTGGCGTGCCCAGCAGCAAGGGCTTGCTCTGAAAGTATCAGCGTGACCCGTTTCCGTTTGCGAGGTGATTGATTTAAGCTGCGAGGCATATCGCAAAGTATGTTCACCAAAGCTGACAGACGTCCGAATTTTTTTGCACTCGTATTCAGCATCTCGGTACTCAAAAAAACGTAGATGACAGCGCAAATCTCTACCCATCGGTCAATTTCCCCGCACGATGTGCGCGCGATCAATTAGCACTCTCCGCACAATCGAATCCGCTTATTATGCTGAGGATAACGACATGCAAAGCCCCAAGGATAAAAACCAATTCTTTTAAACTGATTGTGGCTCCAGTAGTTTTTCGGCTTTGAATTTAGTGCGTTGCCAATTCGAAACTCTTTGTTTGCAACCCACTGTCATTGCTAGTAATCGCAATTCGTCCTTGGGAACCACACACAGTGCGCCTCTTTCGCAAAGTGCATCAACGTACGAATGCAAGCATTGCTACTCTTCCTTTGCCGACAGTTCTATTGAGGCGATCAACATAGATTGCTAATCTCCCGGCAAGGCTCTTTTGACGAATGGGTGATGAAGTCCTGCATCAACCTGCAATTCTGAGTCGGTTGGCCCCGATTGGCAAGTCCATGGCCTCGATGAAAAACTTACATCGCGTTCAACGACTGACGACGATTTTGATCGTCATTGGCTGCGTCTTCGTTTCCGGATGTCGTTCGATATCTGGCTCGCGGCGCGATCAACCTTTGGTGAGTGCTAGACGACTGTCGCTCAAGGGAGCAGAGGCCCTTGACCGGTCCCGTTACGACGACGCAGAGGTGTTATTTGCGGAGGCGTTGGAAAGCTGCCCAGCAGACGAACGCGCTCATTGGGGATTCGCGGAAACGCTTTGGAAAAAAAATGATCAATCGGGCGCGATCGCACATATGCTCGAGGCAGTTCGATTGTCCGGCAGTAATCCCGATTACCTGGTGCGACTAGGCGAAATGTACTTGAGCGTTGGAGATTCGATCAAAGCGCGGGCTCAGGCCCAAGCGACGATTAATCAAAATCATCAAAACGCGCAGGCCTGGGCTTTGATGGGCAATACGAATCGCCATGACAAGAACTGGTCAGCCGCATTGGAAGCATACCATCGAGCGTTACTGTCTAAGCCTGATTTCCCGGATGTGCAGCTTTCGATCGCCGAAGTCTATCGTCAAGCAGGCAATCCGCAACGCGCACTCGCAACGCTTGATCGAGTTGTTGACTTCCATCCGATCGAGCACTCGAACCCCGAGCTATTACTTGTTCGCGGTTTGGCTCTAGCTGATTTGCATCGCAAGGATGAAGCGATTGCGATACTCAACCGTGCGAGCGAGTCATTAAATGATGCAAAGCCCGAGAGGCATATTCAATTGGCGACCACACAATATCGTTTGGGCGAATTGGTGCAGGCACGATTAACTGTGGGGCGGATTTTGCAAAGTGACCCAGGCAATCAAGAAGCTCAAAGTTTACGACAAAACCTCGACAGCTCGTTTGAAAATCTCAGCCAACCTCAGCCTCTAAATAATTCGGCTTTCCGCTAATTGAACGCACTCCTGAGGTACGATTGCGCCAGTTGTGCGGCGCATGATTCGGCCGGTTGTTACACCTTGGTTTGCAATGGCTCGCTTGTGCCAAATTCCTAAGCTAGGGTTTCTTGATTTCGATACTTCGGTTCTACGGAGGTAGTAGGTCCGGTATCCATGAATTTGTGTGAGGAAGATTATGTCCACTGCAGAATCGTTTGGTAGTTCGTCCGAATTCCAAGACCGTCGTCAACAAGTGATTCCGAACATCGCTGGCAACGATCGCCGTCAATTCGGAAATTCCTACGACAACCTTTCGGAAGAAGCACGCTCGCTGGCACAAGCGATCGATAGCTACAAGCTTGAAAAAGGGCGTCGTTATATTAATTACGAAGAGATGCTTGAAGTGATCTGCGCTCTGGGTTATCGTCGCGGTTAAGGTTTGCCGTTTGGTCCAGGCTAAGCTTGCATGGTCAATTCAACGCGCGAACATCAATTCGTGCGTCTTGAAATGATCATTGCTAACAGCAGACCCGCAACGAGCCCACCTCCGAGGAATCCTAGAAAAGGGATTTCGGTCTTCGACCAACTCCAGTTATCAGTCAGTGTAGTACCGAGAACGGCACCTAAGGTCGCGATGGGAAAAAAGAGCGCGGCCATCACGTTCAAGCGATGTGCGGTAACCGACATCTTATGACTGGCTGCCGCTTGCTCTTCGGCACGGCGGATGACTGCAATGTCCATCGAATTCTTTAAGTCGTCGTACAGCAGTTCCGCGTTACGCGAAATCTCATAGGCTTTGTCACGATAGTCGATCAATAACCGATCACCGTGAACGGCATCACGAGCTTCCTCCAAGACTGCCAGCAAATTGCGTGCGGCGCGCGATACGGGAGCCAGGCCTTCGACCAAAGGGATGTATTCATCCGCGCGCTGCGCTTTGCTTTCTTGCAAGAAATACTCTTCGATTTGTTTTGCATACGATTCGAGGTGGTGGGCAAGCGATTCGTGTCCCTTGTCTCCGTTGCTGGCTGACCAATTACCATTCTTGTCTCTCCAAAACAACACGCCTCGCCGTGAGCTTTCACCCCGCTGTGGGACATGATGTGCCACGATAAGCAATTCACCATCCGAAACCATGATGCGCTGCCTGCCGGCGGTCGTTCCTAATCGATCGCGAAAATCGCGAGGCACTTGCCAATCGGC
>JANMNK010000513.1:0-18818 GCA_031373875.1 Pirellulaceae bacterium
GAATTCGCAGTATGTACCTCAATTAGCTATTCCGATCGCGGCGCTCGCGGCCATGTTCAGCGGCATCGCACTAATCGGGCTTCATAAGGTCAAGGAAGTCGACGCGCGGGCGGTCGTCACGCACTTTTCGGCGGTCTCGACGGTTATTACATTTTTGGCATGGCTCGTCGTTCCCAATAACTTGGTGTTTGAGCCAGCAAACCAAAGCAGCCTTTGGCGTTTGCTCGGCGTTGGATTGACAGCTACCTTCGGTCAACTATTTCTGACGAAAGCATTTGCCGCTGGACCACCTGCTCGTTTAAGTGTGGTCGGATTGTCGCAGGTAGGAGTGGCTGCCGTTTATAAATGGTTGGTGTATGGCCGAGTGCCAACCGCTTGGAGTTTGGTAGGCATGATGATGATTCTCGTTGCCACTATTTGGGTGATGTTAAAATCGGACGAAAAACCCGCAGCAAAAGCCATTACTGTCTGACCCGCCCCGGTCGCAATGCAATGGAATCCAGACTACCATGTTAAACAGTCCGTCCGCAGTGCTACCATGTCGAAAATGGTGTGCTGGATTAAACTGTGATGTCGACGTGTATTAGTTTTGGATCGAACTCGCTTCCTTGCGTGACTTAGGACGAACCGGCCATACAGTACGTGTACTTTTTACAACAACGATCAAATAGGTCTTGGAGAATGGTAGATATGAATTTTTCGTTTCTTGGGCGGTTGTTAGCCTTTGCTCTCATAGTAAGTCTGATGAGTCTTTCGGTGAACGCTGGTGATTGGCCGACGTTTCGCGGTTCGGATCGAACGGGCGTTTCCAAAGACAAAGGTCTGCTGGAGTCTTGGCCCGAGGAAGGACCGAAATTAGTTTGGGAGGCCAAGGGTGCTGGACGTGGATATGCGAGTCCAGCGATTGCTGGCGATAAGATCTTTACGCTTGGCGACGGACTATCTACCGCCGAGGACAAAGAAGAGTATTTGACATGCTTTGACCGAAAATCCGGCAAGCAACTTTGGAAGACGAAAACGGGAGAGCCTTGGAACGAAGGCAACGAATCCTGGCAAAGCTCGCGAAGCACTCCAACCGTAGATGGTGATGTCGTGTATGTCATGACACCGTTTGGCGATTTGATTTGCTGCGCCACTTCTGACGGTTCTGTTCAATGGAAAAAGAATATGAAGTCCGACTTTGGTGGAAAGACCGATCCATGGGGATACAGCGAGTCGGTACTGATCGATGGCGATATGTTGGTCTGTACTCCCGGCGGCGAAAAGGGAACGATGGTCGCGCTCAAAAAGAAAAGTGGTGATGTTGTCTGGAAATGCGATCGTCCTGATCATCGCGGCGCAGGGCACGCTTCGATCGTTATCTCCAATGTCGGCGGCCAGAAAATTTACGTCCAATCGACTGGCAGCGGGCCCATGGGCGTCGCCGCAAAGGACGGAAAATTGCTTTGGTCCTACGCTATCGACAAAACCACCAGCGTGATTCCAACGCCGATTGTAAGCGGCAATTACGTTTTCTTTGTGGCGGGCTATGGACGCGGCGGGGCATTGCTCAAGCAGGTTCCCGGCGGCGATGGCTCAGTCAAGATCGAAGAAGTCTACGGATTGAAACCCGAACTCGGCAACAAACACGGTGGCGTCGTTCTGATTGGCGATTATCTGTATGGCGATTCAGATGACCGAGGCAATCCCTATTGTGCCAAGTTGATGGATGGCAGCATTGCTTGGAAAGGTCGAGGGTCAGGAAAGAACTCGGCGTCGGTGACGGCTGCCGATGGAAAACTTTACTTTCGCTACGCCAACGGCGTGATGACTTTGGTAGACGCGTCGCCAAGTGAGTTTAAGGAAATCAGTCATTTCGAAGTTCCCGGCAGTGGCGATCGACCAAGCTGGGCTCATCCCGTCGTGCTTGACGGCATGCTCTATCTTCGCGAAGGCGATTCGATTCTTTGCTATGACGTTCGCAAGAATTAGTCGTTCAGCAACTGCTTTATCGCGAATTCGGAACGCGATTCGGTTCGCGACAGGTATAGCTATTTGTGCTATCGCCGGAATGCAAACGGCGATAGCTCAAGATCAGCCGCCACTAGCCAAGTTGGCAATATCTTTCAGCGATTCTCGCCCTGATTCCAGCCAAAATAAATTGTTCGAGTCGACCGACGGCTGGATCGGCGGTGACGGCTTTCAGTCCTTACAACTGGACACTAATCGGATTTTGTGGTTGTTCAGCGATACGTGGATTGGTCGCGTTGAAAATCGGCGGCGAGTCGATGCAACGATCGTCAACAACACACTTGCCACCCAATCTGGACTCCGCCAGTCCGCGATGTGCCAGTTCTTTGTGCGCCGGGGTTTAGATGGGCACGCGACCGCTTTTGTAAAACCCGATGACGGTGTTGGTTGGTTTTGGATGCAATCGGGCATTCGAATAGAGGACAAACTTTATTGGTTTCTGACGCAGGTAGATCGAACAGAAGAAACCGGTGTCTTTGCATTTAAAATTATCGGCCAGTCGCTCGCGATTGTCAGCGGCTTGGACGGAGATCCGATGCAATGGAAGATTTCGCAAAACAAAATTCCAAACTCTTATTTTGACAGTAAGCGTGAGGTCGCTTGGGGCGGCGGGCTTATCGAAGTCGGCGAGTTCTTGTATCTGTATGGATCGGACGAGGACGTCTATCCAAAATATCGCGATCGACATCTTATTGTCGCTCGCGTGCCCAAGAAACACCTAGCGGATTTCAGCCAATGGGAATTTTTTGACGGTGATCAATGGCAATCGGAGTGGCGGCAGTGCAAACGCATCGTTCCTAAAATGGCAAGCGACTGCAGCGTCATGTTCTTGCCAAAGTACAACTGTTACCTGCTGACATATACCGAAGGTGGGCTTTCCTCGCGGATTATGGCTCGCACGGCGCGGGATCCTTGGGGGCCATGGTCGGAAGCGACGGTGGCGTATGAGTGCTCTGAGATGAAATCCGATAAGCGAGTTTTTTGTTACAACGGAAAGGCTCAACCGCTACTGTCGTCGGACGATGAAATCGTCATTTCGTATGTCGCCAATTCTTTTGAGCTATCACAGATCGCAGAAGACTCTGGATTGTACCTGCCTCGTTTTGTTCGATTGAAACTGTCACCTGCAAAATAGCTTGATGTCGACCTCGGAAGCTATGATTGCCTTGGCCGCTCTATTAGAATAGCAGTGCCTACCAACCATCGTTGTTCGCCAACGGAGCGAGCATACGAGCCCTGCCCCACTTGGAACCGGTCGATAATTGCTATGAAGAATCGTCGTTCTGCATTATTCCTGTTTCGGCTACTCGGTTTGTTGTTCGTGACAATCGCGAGACTCTCTCCGGCCGAGGCGGGAGAGCTCAAGCTGGCTTCCTTCGAGGTCGACGCTTCGCCGGGGATCGGATCGCCGATGGCTTACGATCTAACTCGAGAAGTTACCACGCCGCTAAGTTGTCGAGGAGTTGTCTTGCTGGGAGCCGAAGCACCGATCGTCTTGTGCGCGGTGGATTGGATCGGAATTGCAAATGAAGCGAATGTTCTTTTTCGCGACAAGATTGCCAAGGCCGCCGGTACTTCCCCAGACCGAGTTGTCGTCCACACGCTTCATCAACATGACGCGCCGCGAGCCGACGTTACCGCCCTGGGTTTGCTCGCGAAAGTGAACCGGGATAAAGAGTTCTACGATGCACACTTGTGGAATGATGTCCTTGATCGGGTCGCGCAAGTTTTACCAAAACAGATTGCCGCTGCAAAAGTGGTGCGAGCGATCGGTGTTGGCCAAGCTGAAGTGATTGGAGTCGCTTCGAATCGTCGAATACTTGACGATCAAGGCCGCGTTGCCGTGACACGATTTACAGCTTGCCAAGATCCCGCTATCCGCGATCTGCCAGTAGGCGTTATCGATCCGATGGTTCGAACGATCGTGTTCTTTGGTGACGAGTTGCCGATCGCTGCAATGACGTACTACGCCACGCACCCACAAAGCTACTATCGCACGGGACAAGCGAACCCGGATTTTCCTGGGATGGCACGCAATGCTCGGCAAGCCGTAACGGGTGTGTTTCATTTACACTTTAATGGAGCCGGTGGAAACATTGGTGCCGGGAAATTTAATGATGGTTCGAAAGCGAATCGTCAAACGCTTGCAGAAAAACTCGAAGAAGGCATGAAGCAAGCTTGGTCGTCGATGAAACGTCAACCCATTTCCGCAGAGGAGATTGGGTGGCAGACGGAAAATGTTAGCTTGCCGGTTTCTTCGAATATCAACGTTGAATCGTTGAAGCAATTAGTCAACGACCCAGCCACGCCAGGGCCCCGCGCAGTCAACGCAGCAGAGCAGTTAGCCTTTGCAAATCGGATGGCTGCGGGCGAGACGATCCCAATTAGTTGTTTGAAGATAGCCGATAACTTCGTGCTGCATATGCCCGGCGAACTTTTTGTCGAATACCAAATTGCTGCTCGAGAATTACGACCGGATAGTAACGTCTTGATGGCTGCGTACGGCGATTATGGTCCGTTCTACATCGGTACACGAGTCGCTTACCCTCAAGGCGGATATGAAGTCGGCGCGACTGCTTCGAACGTGTCACCCGATGTGGAAGATGTTTTAATGAACGCCGTGGCCAAGCTACTGCATGTCGAAAATCGCACGATTCACGCCAGCGATTTCACAGACCGATTTGGCCCCGGAGCGCCTCCGGCCAAGGTCGGCAGCAAATGAGCCTTTGCAGTTTTTCAAATGAGCTTAAGCTAAAAGCTCGAACGACACGGTCTTGTCGCGTAATAGCATCGGCACGACGTCGATTTGAGCTATAATAAACTCATATAGTTGTTACCAATGCGAGAAGCGAATGTTCAATCCCCTCAAAGCAATTAATTGCGCGATCGAACCAAGTGTGCCTGCTTCAAACCGTCGCGATTGGCTGGCGTCGGTCGGTGGCGGTTTCGGCGCGTTGGCTTTGGCAGCGCTCTCGCATAGTGATGCGGCTTTTGCGCAAGATTTAAATGGTACTTTGGCCAGTTTGCATCATCCGCCTAAAGCAAAACGCGTCATTCAATTATTCATGGCGGGGGCGGCAAGTCACATCGACTTGTTCGATTACAAACCTCGTTTGATTGCCGAGCACGGCAAGCCCAGTGATTTTGGCGAGTCCGTCGAAGCGTTCCAAAATGGTTTAGGGCCTTGGCTCCAGCCCATTTGGCCGTTCAAACCCTACGGAAATTGCGGCAAGATGCTGAGTGATGTGGTTGCAGATCTTGGGAGTGTTGCCGACGAAATTGCATTTATCCACAACGTGGTCGGCAAATCCGGCGTTCACAGTCAAGCGACATTATTGCAGACGACGGGTTTCGATCGACCGGGATTTCCGTCAGCAGGCGCTTGGGTTAGCTATGCTTTGGGAAGTATCAACGAGAACCTGCCGTCATTTGTCGTTTTGCCAGATCATCGTGGCTTGGCCTCGAACGGAACGAAGAACTGGGATAGCGGCTTTCTTTCTTCTCGTCATGCTGGCACTGTCGTTTACCCTAACCGGTCGCAGCCGATTGCGAATTTGTTTCCCAGCAAGCATGGCGAATTTGTATCCCGTGCCAGCGACGCTGCCATGCAAGCCGAGTTGCTCAAGTGGAACAAAGCGCACGCAGACATGCGCCACGACTCGCGGCTCGAAGCGCGCATTCGAAGTTATGAACTTGCAGCCCAAATGCAGTTGACGGCGCCTGAAATTTTCGACTTGAGCCAGGAACCAGAGTACATCATGAAAATGTACGGGCTGGATTCTATTCCTTCTCAATTCCCGACAGAGATCAACGCCCATGAGGAGACAGTCCATTTCGCAAAGAAGTGCTTGGTCGCCCGTCGAATGATCGAGCGAGGCGTGCGATTCATACAGATATGGTCAGGCAACGATAATGGATTTCCACGACGCAACTGGGACTCGCATGAAGATGTGCAGCGGGACCATGGGCCGTTAGCTCAAGGCATGGCGCGTGGGGCGTCGGCTTTGATTGAGGATTTGCGGCAACGTGGACTGCTGGAAGACACGATTATTTTATGGACGACTGAGTTTGGTCGAATGCCGTCGTCTCAAGCTGGCAAAGGACGCGATCACAATCCCTATGTCTTTACGAATTGGTTGTGCGGCGGGGGAGTGCGTGGGGGCATTTCGTACGGGGAGTCAGACGAATGGGGATACAAGCCACTTGATCGAGCCAATCCGACTTTGGTATACGACATTCATGCAACGATCCTCCACTTGCTGGGCATCGACCATAAACGGCTTACTGTTCGAAACAATGGTATAGACCGTCGACTGACAGACGTCCATGGACATGTCATTCACGATTTGATTGCATAGAAATTGCATAGAAGTCATTGCAAAATTCCGCGTCGATGATGTTCGGCATCGTAAATCTCGACATTCTCAAGCTTTCCTAGCACGGTTCCCAAAATTCGCTTGCACCGTAAGATATTTTCTCGTCAAACGAAGTTCAGAAATAGAGAATTAGAAGGTGCTTGATGAAAGAGACAATGCGTGCATTGGCCAAGAGTTACTCCAAGCCAGGTTTGTGGCTAGTCGAGGCGCCCGTACCCAAGATTGGTATCAACGACGTATTGATTAAAGTCGACCGTACCGGAATCTGTGGTACCGATTTGCATATCTACAAATGGGATGCTTGGGCGCAAAAGACTATCCCGGTCCCGATGGTCGTCGGGCATGAGTTCGTGGGAGAGATCGTCGAAGTTGGATCGAACGTGCAAGATTTCTTTCCGGGCGAATTAGTCTCTGGCGAAGGTCACGTTGTTTGCGGCCATTGCCGAAACTGCCTTGCCGGGCGTCGTCATCTATGTAAAGCAACAGAAGGTGTTGGCGTGAATCGTCCCGGTGCCTTTGCCGAGTACGTCGCATTACCGATGACCAACGTTTGGCACCACCGACCAGAGATTGATCGCGATATCGCTTCGATCTTTGACCCACTGGGAAACGCAGTTCACACGGCTCTCAGTTTTGATTTACTGGGCGAAGATGTTCTCGTTACGGGGGCAGGTCCCATCGGGTGTATGGCAGTTGCGATCGCACGTCATGCCGGTGCACGCCATGTCGTTGTGACGGACGTGAACCCATACAGGCTGGATCTTGCCAAGCGGATGGGTGCGACGGTCGCTTTGGATGTTAGCAAAAATTCACTGGAAGATATCCAAAAGCAGCTTGGCATGAAAGAAGGCTTTGACGTCGGCTTGGAAATGTCGGGATCGCCTGCAGCGCTTCGATCGATGCTGAACAACATGTGTCACGGTGGCAAAATCGCGATGCTTGGAATTCCATCCGAGCAAATTGCGATCGACTGGAATATCGTGGTGTTTAACATGCTGACGATCAAAGGCATCTACGGCCGAGAAATGTACGAGACTTGGTACAAGATGAGTGTAATGCTGGAAAGCGGTTTGGATATCGCGCCGGTTGTCACGCACCGATACTATTTCGAGGACTTTGAAAAGGGCTTTGAAGCCATGCAATCGGGCCAAAGCGGCAAAGTCATTCTCTACTGGCAAGATAAACCTTAACGAATCTTTCGAGGTCAATTGTGGATAGTAAGTTCAACGCCCATCTGTCGCAACAACTGGATGCTATTCAGCAGGCGGGTACATTCAAACGAGAACGAGTAATTTCTACTTCGCAAGGTGCCGAAATTCGCGTCCGAGGGAACCGCCCTTTGATTAATATGTGCGCGAACAATTACTTGGGGCTGGCCAATCATCCCGAAGTCGTGCAAGCCGCTCGCGAAGGTCTCGATCGCTGGGGATACGGTCTATCGTCGGTTCGATTTATTTGCGGAACGCAAGAGCTCCACAAGCAACTGGAAAGTGCGTTGAGCATATTTGTTGGAAAAGAAGATACGATTTTGTACAACTCGTGCTGGGATGCCAATGGCGGTCTTTTTGAGACGATTCTCAGTGCCGAAGACGCGATCATTTCGGACGAACTGAACCACGCAAGCATCATTGATGGTGTGCGATTGTGCAAAGCGCAGCGATTTCGATACAAGAACAATGACATGGATGATTTACGAGCCAAGCTTAAAGAAGCGAGCGGCGCGCGATTTCGGTTGATTGCGACCGATGGTGTGTTTTCGATGGACGGCTACATTGCCAATCTGCCCGCTATTTGTCAGCTTGCCGACGAGTACGATGCCCAAGTCATGGTTGACGATTCGCACTCCGTTGGTTTTGTTGGAGCGAACGGACGAGGTACGCATGAGTTGCATGGAGTGATGGATCGCATCGACATCATCACGGGCACTCTTGGTAAGGCGTTAGGCGGAGCCAGTGGTGGCTACACGGCAGGGCGAAAGAATCTTGTCGAATTGCTTCGTCAGCGGTCGCGTACCTATTTGTTTTCAAACACCGTCGCACCGCCAGTGGCTGCAGGGGCACTTCGCGCGATCGAGATGCTGACGAAATCGACCGAGCTTCGAGATAAGCTAGAAGTGAACACGAAGTATTTTCGCGGAGAAATGGAACGTCGAGGATTTCAAATACTTCCTGGAATTCACCCGATTTGCCCTGTGATGCTTGGCGACGCGGCCTTGGCTACAAAGTTTGCAGATCGGATGCTGGATCATGGCGTCTACGTGATCGGATTTTCGTACCCGGTTGTTCCGCAGGGTAAAGCTAGAATTCGAACGCAGGTTTCTGCCGCTCATTCCATCGAGCAATTGGACGCAGCAATCGTGGCTTTTGAAACGGTTCGAAATGAACTTGGTCTTTCCTAAGAAGGGTTTTCGCGGCGAATTTCGGTTAACGAAGTGTGAAAGTGCTGGGTTCGGACACGGATTTCGATTTTGTCTAAGGGGATTCTGGTCTACAATGGAAACCGATTCGTAAAATAGAATGGAACCGCACAAGACGTCTGGGAATTCATGTTTCGTCGTAAGCCTAAAACCGAAGAAACTCGAAAAGATAAAGTTGAATTAGGGGCGGCACCCGTTCGAAAGTCGTGGATATGGAGCATTGTCTACGCTGACCCTGCCGCTATCGTAACGGGAATTTGGGATGCTTTCGACGCTTGGCGGGTGACACGCAATTGGCGCGCGTTGATTTGGTTTACGCCCGCGTTTTGCGTGTTGGTTCTTTGTTTCGGCACGATCCTTTGGGGAATGACGCGAAGCAAAGCGGATTTGCGAGATCGATATCTTCAGCTAGCTGAAAAAGAAGCTCCAATCCTTGTGCAGGCGGCGGATGCCAGACCAAAAACAGCCGATACAGACAATGCCTCCAACGTAGTAGAAGTGACTCCAAAAAAACCGGGAGTTCAGTTTTCCGAATACGCGGACTTGCTGTATCGTCGAGTCTTGCAACTCGAATCAAACAACGTCCGCGCACGTTACTATGTTGCCTATCGAGTTGGAGCGTCTGGAAACGTCGTCCAAGCTCGATCGATGATGCAAGAACTGGCGCCCGATAAGGCCAAAGGATTCGAGCCCGCTCACGCTTGGGTGGCAACGGACATGATCCAGCGTTTTGGACGCGGCGAATTGGACGAGCGAGCCAAAGATGCTTTGATTCATCATTTAGAAATTGCGAGCACGTGGGAACAAGCCGACATAAATTTGCTCTTGATCTACAGCGGAATTCTCGAAAGCCAAGGTCGAGTCGACGAAGCAATCAAAGTCTGCCGCCAAGCTGCCAATCGCGATTCGACGCTCCACCTCGCAGTGGCCGAAATATGCAATCGAGCGAAATACAATTCGCAGGCCAATGACGAAGCGACGGCGGCAATCAAGGTACTGAAAGTCAATTTTGGTACCGATCTCGAGAAAGAGACTGATCGTGTTGGCGTGGCACGAGCTCACCTCATTCGCAACGAACCCGACGAAGCAGTAAAAATTCTTGCAGAAGGACTGCAGTTCAATGCCGATCGACCGATGGTCAAACGAATGCTGTCCGAAGTCTTACGATTGAAATATCGGGCCTCCTTTCGTCAAACGGCCAGCGGTATAGAACTGAACATGAATTTGTTGGAAGCGGCAGCGAACGTCGATCCAGGCAATCCGTCCGTTGGTGAAGAAATCGCACAGCTTTCACAAATGGGCGTTGCTGCTTCAGAAAATACGATTGAAACGCTCAAGAAGCAATTAGCAAACGGAACTGCGTCTGCGATAACACACACTCTCTTAGGAAATGCGTATGCTTCGCGAAGCCTGTGGCCAAAGGCGATAAGCCACTGGGAATTGGCATTGGGGCAGAATCCTAATTTGGTTCTCGTGCTGAATAATCTGGCTGTCGCAATGGCACAGCAAGATCCAAAAAATGTTACACGCAGTTTGGAGATGATCGACAAGGCACTTGCGATTGTCGGCGGGAGCGATGCTGAGTTGTTTGATAGTCGAGGCCAAGTGTTGTTGGCAGCAGGGCAACCAAAGGAAGCAATTTCATGGTTTGAAAAATCGTTGGGTCTGGATACAAATCGTGTTGCCACTCGTGAGGGGATGATTAAAGCTGCAGAACAAGCGGGCATTCCCGATCTCGTCGAGATCCATACAAATGCATTGGCACAGCTCAAAGAACGATTAGCCAACGAAGCCGAGGAAAAGAAAGACGCGGCTCCTTCAGAAGCCCCCAAATCTGCGAAAGAGGAATCGCCCAAGGAGTCCAGCCCAGTTAGTCCAGTAACCGACACGAAATCGTCGGCCGACGGAAATGGTCCTGCGACGGCTGATACACCCCAGACAAGCCCGCCCAAGTAATTCAATTTGAACCGTGGCCATCGTCAGTTGATGGGTACTTTACTGTCTATAATGTTGATTTGGTGACTCGACCACCGGCAGTCGGTTCATGTGGTTTTCAAAAAGTAGCGTTCCAGAATCGCCATAAACAAATTAGTTGATCTTTAGCATTCTTGAAGACGAGGTAAATGATGGACAGAAGATCGTTTTTTCATTCAGGATTACAAGCTAGCGCAGGGTTAGCGTTGATGTCCAGTTTGCAACAGTCGCCTGCGTTGGCGGCGCTTTTTGACGGACCAGCCAAGCGAGTAGGGTTGATTGGGACTGGATGGTACGGCAAATGCGATTTGTTCCGACTCATTCAAGTCGCTCCCGTCGAAGTCGTTTCGCTCTGCGACGTTGATAGCGAGATGGTCGCCAATGCAGCGACGATGGTCAGCGAGCGTCAGAAGTCAAAGAACAAGCCCCGTATCTACAGCGACTATCGCAAGATGCTCGCTGAAAAGGATCTTGATATCGTGTTGATCGCTACGCCGGATCATTGGCATGCGTTGCCGATGATTGAAGCGTGTAAAGCGGGGGCGGATATTTATGTGCAAAAACCGATTAGCGTCGACGTGATCGAAGGTCAAGCGATGTTGGCTGCCGCTCGCAAATATGGTCGTGTCGTGCAAGTTGGTACGCAACGACGAAGCACGCCGCATCTCGTCGAAGCCCGCGACAACATTGTTCGACAAGGCAAGCTTGGAAAAATCGCTTATGCCGAAGTCTATTGCTACTATCATATGCGGGCGAGAGATAATCCACCCGATACTGCTCCTCCGGCGAACTTGGATTATGAGATGTGGACGGGGCCCGCGCCAATGCGACCTTACAACAAGCTGTGTCATCCCCGTTCCTGGCGAGCTTTCATGGAATACGGAAATGGCATCATGGGCGATATGTGCATTCACATGCTCGATACGGTTCGCTGGATGCTGGAACTCGGTTGGCCCAAGCGCGTTTCTTCGACAGGCGGAATCTTGATGGACCCCGCTTCGAAAGCGAATATCTCCGACACGCAGTCAGCAACGTTTGATTTCGGCGATATCGACGTTTCTTGGCAACATCGAACTTGGGGCGACGCGCCCGATCCCAAATATCCTTGGGGCGCAACTTTGTATGGCGATAAGGGGACCTTGAAACTAAGCGTGCAAGGCTATGATTTTATTCCTCGTGGTGGCGAGCCCATTCATAAGGACGTGACCTATGAACTCGATCAGTATCCCGAAGACAAAACCGAGAAGGACCTCGAGCAGCATGTTGCACCAGCGATTCGATACCACATGTTGGATTTTCTTAAGGCGATCGCAGAACGAGAAAAGCCTGTGGCGGATATCGAACAAGGTCACATTTCCACGACCGCGTGTGTGCTGGCCAACATGTCGATGCAATTAGGACGATCGCTGACGTGGGATCCCGAAGCCCATATCGTCGTTGGAGACGAAGAAGCGACTCGCTTGCTGAGTCGGCCCTATCGCGCTCCGTGGATTCATCCCGATCCGAAAAATGTCTAGAGCTCGATTGGGCCAATCTTTTGCGATCAGCCAGGCCGTGTAATTGACCAAACGCAAGTCAACAGCGGCCGATCGGCGCCCTCATCTGAATCCCATTGTTCTTAAATTTGTTCGTGCTCGTGCTCAGCATCGCGGTGCTCGTGCTCGTAATCGATTCCCGAAGTATACTCGCCCAACGATTCCGAGACACTATCGAATTTCATCGCCATCCGAGTCAACATCGCCACAATCCGCACGAGCTTGGATTTGAATTCGCAACTCGTTTCCCGACTCAGTCCGCCCGATATAACAAGCACGTCTTGAATCGCAGCACACTCCAACGCTGAACCACGAGCAATATCCAAGAACCTCGCTCGATCTTTCAAGCTGCGTTTGCCATTGCCTTCGGCGATGTTTAGTGGAATCGATTGTGCAGCACGCAGCCATTGATCGCGAGCGTGGCGATAGAGCCCTTCCAATGACCGGGAAGAACCGAATGCATCGGCGACGTATTCAATTGAAAGTCGATAGACATCAAGTCGGTCGTGGTCAAACAGGTATTCTGTCATCTTTGCCTCATTTCGATTACGAGCACGAGTACCGTTTCTCTGAGCACGAGCACGACGATTGCGTTTGAATGCCAATCTTACATTAACCTACGTCGCCCAAGGCAATCATATCGCCATGGCGACCTTGAACTTGGCGTCTTAGACGTTGCCAATGCGGTCCCGCCAACAGTGGATCGTCGGCAACTATTTTACGAGCCTCGTCGCGGGCCTCCACGACAATATCAGCGTCGCGGGACAAGTCCGCAATTCGAAACGGAGGAAGACCGTGTTGTTGGGTCCCGAGCAATTGTCCCGGCCCTCGCATCCGCAAATCAAGTTCGGCTAGGGCAAACCCATCGTCTGTCGAAGCCAACGCGGCAATTCGAGAATTCTCTTCTGGAATCGTTCCTTCACTTGTAAACAAACACAAATAGCCCGGATGCGTACCACGCGATATTCGGCCTCGCAATTGATGCAGTTGAGCCAGCCCCAATCGGTTTGCATCGAGAATGGTCATTACGGTTGCGTTGGCGATATCGATCCCGACTTCGACGACAGTTGTTGCGACGAGCACTTCGATTTGCCCATTCGTGAATGCATCCAGGATAGATTGTTTCGTCGGGCCGTCCATCCGTCCGTGCAGCAGCCCGAGCTTCAGTTCGCTCAGGGGTCCTTTGCCGAGTTCTTCGAAAGATTGCTCAACGCTTGCTGTGTTGTCTTCCTCGTCTTGAGCGACGCGCGGCGCGATTATATAAGCTTGACGACCTTGTTTGACTTGCTTGACGACAAAGGACCACCAACTTGCCATTTGATCGGATCGCCCTACGTAGGTGTGAACGACGGCGCGACCTAAGGGTTTGTCTTTAATAATCGAAACATCCAAGTCCCCGAACGCTGTCATCGCAAGTGTGCGGGGAATGGGCGTGGCGGATAGTACGAGATAATGCGGTTGCGTTCGCGAAGTTCTGAGCGTGGCCCGTTGTTGAACGCCAAAGCGATGCTGTTCATCGATGACAATGATCCCTAGTTTGTCGAATTCAACTTTTTCATTAAGCAACGCTGTCGTGCCAACGACGATATCGACCGTCCCCAAAGCTATCCGTTCCAGCAGCTCGTTGCGCTCCCGCTGTCCCATGCTGCCGGTCAACAACTCGACGTGGACTTGGCTGCTTTTTAGGCTCTCCGCCATCCGCGAAGCGTGTTGCCGAGCAAGGACTTCGGTCGGCACCATAAAGACAGCTTGATGGCGATGTGCCACGGCGAGCAACATGGCATAGACTGCAACCACGGTTTTTCCTGATCCCACGTCACCTTGGAGAAGTCGGTTCATGGGCAATTCGCGGTTCATGTCGTCGCTTACTTCGCGAATCACGCGCAATTGATCGGGTGTCAACTCAAATGGAAATCTTCTCACAATGCGGGCATGTATTTGAGCGGTCGATTCTAGTTTCGGCGCGGGACGACTATGTTCGGCCTGATAACGTCGCATGGCTAACGCTAACTGAAAGACGAGCAGTTCCTGAAAAATGAATCGGCGTCGAGCTTGATGCGCGTGTTCGAGCGAGTCCGGTTCATGAATCTGTTTGATGGCGGTTGCAATATCCATCAAGGAATATTTTGCCCGGACCTCTTCGGACAGCGCCTCTTCTAAGTCGGGAGCCAAACGTTCGATTGCTGTTCCAATTATCTTTTGAAGGTGCCGTTGCTGCATACCTTCGGTTAGACCGTAAATTGGCAACGGTTTCCCCGGCTGCATGTCTTGGTCTTGACCCAGAATTTGGATTTCGGGATGACGCATTTCCCACGAGATGCCGGTCGATTTCGGCGTACCGGTGGCGGCGATTCGCATTCCACGTGCAATCTGGTGCCGACGAAACGGCTGATTAAACCATACCATCCGAACGAAACCGCCCGCAACATCCAAAAGCACACCGAGCATCGTGCGACCGTCTTCGAAAGTTCGGAGATCGATGGCTTCGACAACGCCGATTACTGTGGCGCGAACATCGGATTCAAGTTGCTGCGCGGTGCAAAGCTGTGCGACATCTTGATAGCTTCGCGGAAAGTAAAAAAGCAAATCGCTAGGTTTGGTGATGCCAAGTTTTTCCAGCAACGGCGCTCGCATCGGTCCCACGCCAGGAAAAAATTGCAACGAGTTTGCTTGGTCGTCATTGCCTTTGCTGGTCTTTGGTGGATTTGTTGGACCTGAAGATGACATGGGGACGTCGAACCTGTTTCCGGCGAACGGCAAAGTTCATAACTTGGCTACATGAGCGGTAGAAAGACTTCACGAATTTTACCGATCGGAGACTCAATCTGATAGAGCCAAGAATAGACAGGCTTTTATTTCGGGGAGGATTCGCTGGAGATCCACTGCTCTCGGAACGAGGCATGTTTCATCGTCTTGCCGCCTTCGACGAAATAGCTGTACACAACATGAATTCGATCGTCGGCGCCTTGGATTACAGCAGGATAATGGAACGAACCCGACAGTTGTTTTTCAAGGTGTCGTGTCCATTTCCACGAGTCGCCTTCGTTGTCGGAAATCGAGACCGCCAAACTATTGCGGCTTTTCGTGGAGTCGTTGTAGACCATGAGCCAGTGACCGTTCTTTAGGCGAACTCCATCGATCCCCGCACCGGGATTGGGTAGCGAGCAAGCGCCAACTTCGCCCCAAGTTTCGCCGTCGTCGGTTGATTCAGAAACACGAATGCGATCGATCATGCCGTTTTCCCGCATGTACGCGACCAGCGTTCCGTTGTCTTTGCGGAGGACGGTTGGTTGTATGTTGCCCAATCCGATCAAGGGCTTGCTGGCACGCCACGTCTGGCCATTGTCGTCACTGATCGCCATGATCGAGATTGAAAACGTGTCGCTATACAATGGCAATAGGATTCGTCCGCTAGGCAAAATCGTGGGCTTGCAGCGCGGTTGCCAGCCAAGACGCTGATAGAGTTTATTTCCCAATTTCGAGCGAGCATCTTCCAGTTCTTGCTTCATCTTTGGGCTCAATAAGTCCTTCGGCAGTGCCACCAATGTTGCATTCAGTACGGAAATCGCTTGGTCGTGAAAATCGTCTGGCTTGATCAGCACCAATCCTTCGCCGTCCCAGTTCGGTATCAAGCTCGTCTCATAATCCGAAGAGACTTGGAAATTTGTAATGCACGATTCCCATGAGTTTGCGAGGATTGTGGGCCAAAACAGCCACAATCGCCGATCGCTTCCAATCATCATGCACGTATTGCAATCCGGGAATCCAGGTCGGTCCGCCATTAGAAAAGGATTCGACCAATTTTGCGAGGCGGGTGTCAGGCGGGATCCGTAAACGGCGACATCATCAGCAGATCGCTCGCCAGATCCGCGATACCACGATACGAGCAAGTCACCTCCGGGATACTCGACAATTCCGGGTGCATGGTTGTGTTGATCATGTAATGGAAAAACAAATTTAGAAGCAAACGTGTCGTCGTTGTCTTCTTTGGTCTTTTCGTCGCTTGAGGGCGATGATTGATTTGCACGACCGATACCAAATTGGTCGCCTCTCCGTGCCGGTTTACCATCTTGCCAATCGATTTCGACCATCTTTTCGCTTTGAACAGCTCGATTCTGCTCATCTGTAAGTTGGCAGACAACTCGTCGCGAAGCTCTTTCGATGACTTCACCTGTCGATGGATAAGCGAACTCGCCGTCGATCGTAAACGTAATCCAACCGGGCTCATCGCGAAGCTTAATATTTTCGATTGGCTTGGGTGGAAATACGGTATTGTCGAATACATGGAGACGTTGATTGTGCGCGTCCGTCAACCAAATTTCGCGCTGGTCTGGGCTGAGTCCGATTCCGTGGCTGGGACAACCGTGCCGTTTGACGGGGCCTTTGGAAAAACCCTGGACTTCAACGCGACCGATTTTCTCGCCGGACTCGATCGAGCCAATTTCAAACCCTAGCAAGTCGTTGATGCAGACATAGCAGCGCGATTGCTGATCGTCGATGGTGAAAGGGCGAATGCTGGCAGAGAAAGGGCCGACGGTTTTTTTGACAGCGTGAGCAAGTGTATCCGCGACGGACAGCAACGGCGATTTCAAGCCAGCCAAATAAGCGAACCGGCCGTCCGATCCATAAATGGTATTGTGCGCTCCAGAGTCTGGCGTGACGGTGGCGATCACCTGGCCGTCTTCGGCTCGAACAATGTTCCAGAAAGGACCTTCGAGGCTTGGTAAATAAATGGTCATGCCATCTGGCGAAATCGCCATGCGATCGCATCCGCCCTCGTAAGTCCGCTCCCACAAAAGTTTTTCGGAAATCAAATCGACTGCCATGAGTGATTTGATGGTGCTGACATAGATCCTGCCTAAGGTCAAACTGACACAGACGCCTTTCACGTTCATAGGTTTGCCAGCTTCATTCAATCCGCCAATGGGAATCCGGCGAACGAATTTGTGGCCTGCATCGATATCAAAGACGAGAATTCCATGCCCGCCGTATTCCAAGTAATCGCGAACTCCAGGGGTGGCAACGTATAAGTAACGATGCAACTCCGTTGACGAAGGCAAATTGGATTGCGCGAATCCACTGCCGACGACAGCGAACATCGAAGCAAACAATATCAACATGCGACCCATGATTTCGGGGCTCCGTGTTTTGAGGACAAGCTCGTCGCGAGATTCTAGTCCGTAAAAACGTCTGTCAGGCGTCTTGTGACGTCAGCGAAATGCAACGAAGGCTGAATGGTTCAGCGTTTAGTCAAATTTTCGCTTAGACGATTTGTCAGCAGTTGGGAAATCTGCTGGCACCTCGGTCTTGGTGACTTTGCCTGTCGCAGCCCATTCCGTACCGCGAACTAAGACGGTAATGAAACCAACGCACTCGACGGAATAATCAGCGTGGCCCATCGGCGTGTGGAAAACGCGACCTTTGCCATAATCGATCGTCATCAACATGGGTTCATGACGTCCCGTGCCACCTTGATCTTTGCTCGAAAACGCCGTTGCCAATATCGTCATGTTTTCGGCTGGACCACGCAATCGATCATACAATTCGTCTTGAGCGTGTAACCAAGTGCGAGGTAAACCTTTGGTGATGGGATGATCCGCATTGCGAACCACGATTTCGAATTCGTGTTGCGACCCGTGGCTACCACCGCTACCTGGCGATGTGTCTTTTACGGTGTTGCCTTTATCGTCCAAGTAAACGTAGGGTCCGCTCTTCTCCGTTCGTCCGCCCCAACCGCCAATCCCAATCATGCGGTTGTAAGCGTCCCAATCGCCAAACGAATTGTCCGCGGCGTGGACCGATACAAAGCCTCCGCCATCAGCGACAAATTTTTCGAAAGCAGCTTGCGTTTCCTTCGGCCAAGGAGCCGCACCGAAACCGAAATTGGAAACGACCACTTTGTACTTTGCAAAGTCCGGTTTGAAATCGGGATCAGCCTTCGGTTCTTTTTCGGCTGTTCGCGTGACGCCGTCATTCAACGGGTACTTGGCCACGAGATCATCACCTTGCCAAGTGTATTTTGTTCGAGCAATATCGACTTCGAACAATCCGCTATCTTCCAGATATTTCTTCATCATCATGGTCGTCTTAGGCCACGCACCATGATTGTTTTGGCCATCGATAATCAAAGCCTTCATTTTTTCTTGAGCTCGTCCGGATGATACGAGCAAGAGCAATACAACCAGCAGATTCAAGCAAACTTTAGTTCTCATCGTTGTCCTCAGTCTAGGAAGTTATCAAGCCAATTCAGAATTCATTGTAACGCGCCAGAAGTCGACAAGGATGACTGCACCGGAAATTGATCATACGTGAGTGCGGTATACGAGATTTGTGGTTCAATCTTCAATGGAACGAGTGGAAATTATAACGGCCGCATTTTGTATTGGCGCAAAGCCGAATTGACCGTGGATAACACGGGTGCCACGCATAGGAATTGAACGCCCCTCACGGTATAGCATTCATTCACGCCATCTATGGCATCCTGAGCGGCATCCTATCGAGTGGATT
>JANMNK010000530.1:0-2675 GCA_031373875.1 Pirellulaceae bacterium
GCTCACTCGGCGTGCGGCGCGGAGCATAATCGCGGGGTTCCGGAATTCGCTGCCGCGAATCACGCGGTCGCTGCCTGCCATGATTCCTTTCGCGGGCAATTCGTCAGCTATGCTTTGACTTCCGATCGGGAAAGAGTAATTTTCGATAAAAGAATTCTGACACCACTCATCAATGTTTCCGTGCATGTCAAACAGCCCCCACCGATTTGGCTTCAGGAGGCCAACTGGATGGGAATGGCCTCCGGAATTAACACTGAACCATGCAAACTGCGCCGCGAGGTGCGGTGAGCCGCCAAAACTAAACGCCGTTGCGGTGCCGGCCCTACAAGTCATCTCCCATTCGGCCTCGGTGGGCAAGCGGTAGCCGGTTTTCTCGAGCACACGTTCGAGTTGCATGCCCGACTTGATCTGCGGTACCGAAGGGTAGCACATCTGGTCTTCTGGGATGCCCTCGTTTTCAGAAAGCCAGCGACAGTACTGAGCTGCCTCGTACCAAGTGACCGAACCGGCGGGACGGTCGAGTTCTCCGCTATCTTTCGTGTGCTCAGAATTTCCGAGAGCGGGATACGCTGCCAGGAATCGCCGAAATTGTTCAATCGTCACTTCGGTCGTGGCAATGGCGAACGTCCGTTCAATCAGACGCGTATGCTGCCGTTCGTTGTAACTCTTTTGAAATTCGTAATGGGGCGAACCCATTTGAAACTCGACTCCGGCCGGAACGACTGCCAGGGTCTGTCCATTTCGATTTATATACCACTGACGCCCCTCGGGCGGATCGGCGGAGGCCACTTCGTCTATCGCTATAGTGAGCTCCTCTCCGTGACCCCGTTTCCGGAGCAACCAATGGGCAGCCGAGTGGACGCCAGCATCGGGGTCATTCCGATAAAATTGCCATAGCTGGGCGTCGAGTAGATCCTGTTCGGCGACCCCCAGTGCATTGGCCGGGTACTCTCCCAGAGCCAGAATTAGAGCCTGCCGAACACCGCTGTCCGGTTCCTTTGGTAGCCGGAGCGCAAGAGCCTGTGCATCCGCTTCCATCCGCGACATTCGATGAATTAACACCGTGCGCAGACGCGGGTCGATCGGCTGCTGTTGAAGGGGTCGTAGCGGCTGCTGCAACAGCGGCCATACCTTTGCGGGCTGATTTAGCCTGAGCAGGATTGTTGCGGCATTGGCCTGCCGGATTGCCAGTTCGTCGCGCGGCTCCTGTGCGACGACCGGTTTTTGCCAAACCGAAATCGTTGCCAGGGGCTTCCCTTCTCCCACTTGGGAAACGCCGATCGAGAGGGGCCGGCATCCTGCGGCAGCCAATTGGATGCAGCGAGCCAAGTGCTCGGCCGGGGGCAGCCCGTGTGACTCAAAAGCCACGCGGTTGGGGCTGGTTGCCAACAAATTGATGTAGCATCGATCGAACTGTTCGTCTTTCAGGATCTGCTGGTATCCCGGATGTGCGTAAATCCCTTCCAGATCGGGATCAGTTCGAATGGTTGAGTAATCGGAAAACCCCTTGTCGACCGCTTCTCGTAGCAGTTCTACACTGCGGTCGGCGAGGAGTCCCGCCGCGGCTTGATCTTTTTCGGCCAGCGCTTTCGCTCCCCAAGCGTAAGCACTCGACGCAGTGTAAATGCTATTAACGTCGCTGCGATGCTCTCGGACCACCGCTTCCAGCCGCTCGAACCCGGCGGCGGGTTCACCCAGATACGCGCTGACAATGGCGCCGTAATAAGCTGGGCCGAACGGACCTGCATTCGACTTTTCCAGTTCCGCTAGATCCCGCCGGGATAAGTCGATGTGGTTCATCCGCGAGTGAACGGCTGCCCGCCAGCCTCGAGCTTCGATATGCTGCGGCTGCTTGTCCAGTGCCGCGTTCAAGTCGTCGAGCGCCTGGACGTCCTGCTCCAGTAGTAAATGCACGTAGGCTCGATTGAAACGAGCCTCTGGGTTGTCCGGTTGTTTCGCTACCTCATCCTCGTAAGCAGCAAGAGACTGGGCGTAACGTTCGCGAGGAGGCTGCAGGTCGGGTGTGCCACTGATGGACGCATCCACAAGCGGCAGCACCGCATTTACCAGATCCGCTTCATATTCTTTTTGACTGTCCGCGTACAAAGTCATTTTTGCGTTGCGGAATGTCGATGACTTACGAGTCATCCAAACCCGACAGGTTCGGTGCTCGCCAGAGGCATCTTGCGAAATCTGCAGCATCGTTGGGTGCCGCAACTTATAGTGGGTGGAATAATCGGCAAGAACTTCGGTCTCAGGCAATCCAAGCGTTAAAACCGTTTCGCTGATATCTGAATCGCGCATTGCCAAAAGTGAAAATCGGAATTCCCCGTCGAGATAGCCGGCTAGATCGATCGGGTGAATTTCGTCTTCCTTCCACTCGGCTTGTTTCTGTCGCGCTTCGTCGGCAGAAAGTCCGCTGGCGAAGCGAAAGTCGACTCCATCACGGGTCCAAACGGCGGCAACCTGTACCCCTTCGCCCGAGTGGCTTGGGCCCGACCGAAAAGGCCGTGCCCTGACCGGGCGATAACCCGAAAGTCGCAGTTGCTCAGCCACCACGGCAAAGTCATCCAACGGCATGGTTTGGCAGATTGCGAACCGTTCGGCGACAAATCCCTGGGCCGATTCGATGCGGCGGATGAGATCGGCATCAGGTTCATTCCACGCCGGGTCAC
>JANMNK010000555.1:0-4732 GCA_031373875.1 Pirellulaceae bacterium
ATTCCGAAACGATCTCTTTTATCGCTTGAAAGTCGTCACGGTCCATTTGCCTTCATTGCGCGAACGTCGCGACGACATTGTTCCGCTGATGGATCACTTCCGGAAAACCTTTATTCGTCGGCACAATAAACCACCTTGCAATTTTGCACCGAATGTGATTCGTCGATTTTTTTCGTACGAATGGCCCGGCAACATACGGCAGCTTCGCAATTTCGTCGAAACCATGGTCGTGCTCGATACGGACGGCGTTCTCGATTTGGACGATCTGCCGCCCGAGTTGCTCGAAAGCGAAACTCCCGATGCCATCGCTGGCGAATCGATGCCGATGCCGCGATTGCCTTCGAACCCAACGGTCGGCAGCCATGGCGGGCCGACGCTCGAATTGGTTGGGCAGCCGCTGGATGATATCGAGAAGTGGGCTATTCTCGAAACTCTAAAATTGACGGGCGACAACCGCGAGGAAGCAGCACGGATCCTGGGGATCGGTGCTCGCACCCTTTATCGCAAGCTTGACAAGTATCGCAACGAAGGCAAACAGGACTCGGCTGACGAAGCTGATGAGGAGTGATCCATGCCGAAAATTCATCAACTTTCGCCAAGCGTAGTCAATAAGATCGCTGCCGGCGAAGTGATCGAGCGACCTGCGAGTGTCGTCAAAGAAATGCTGGAAAACAGTATCGACGCAGGAGCAACTCGCATCGAATTGTCGGTAGAAAAAGGCGGTTTTGATCTGATTCGGATCAGCGATAACGGTTGTGGTATCACGGCCGAAGATTTACCGCTGGCACTCGCTCCCCATGCCACCAGCAAGATCGTAACGGCCGATGATTTGTTCGATGTGAACACACTTGGATTTCGCGGCGAAGCGTTGGCGTCCATCGCCGAAATTAGCCACCTACTCATTCGAAGCCGTACCGCCGATAGCGATATGGCTAATGAGATTATCGTTCGAGGTGGAGAACACGAAGCGATCCAGCCGACGGCAGCCCCGGTGGGAACGACGATCGAAGTCAGGCATCTTTTCTTCAATACGCCCGTTCGCCGAAAATTCCTCAAAGCGGCACAAACGGAAATGGGGCATGTCACCGAAGCGTTTACTCGGATCGCATTGGCGTTTCCCCAAGTCCACATGGTATTAAGAAGCAACGAGCGCGATCTGTACGACGTACCGGTCACCTCACAGTTGCAAGATCGCATTCGGACGTTTTTCGGCGATGAAGTTGCAGACTCCTTGATCGAAATCGATAACGACGACGCCTCCTGCCACTTGTTCGGTTTCGTAGCAAACCCCAGTGTCTCACGCAGCAACAATCGCATGCAGTATCTTTTCTTAAACGGTCGGCATATCAAGGACCGCTCGCTGCAACACGCACTTGGCGAAGCCTATCGTGGACTATTGATGGTTGGCCGGTTCCCGATTTGTTTCTTAAGGCTAGAAATCCCCCCCACCGAAGTCGACGTCAACGTACATCCGACAAAAACCGAAGTACGATTCGTCGACAGCGGACGCATGTACAGTCAGCTATTGCATACATTGCGACACAAGTTTCTCAGTTCCAATCTGACGGCCAATGTCCGTCCACCCGCTTCGCAGTCATTCGACCCAGCGGCTGCTGTGGGAAATGAAACTTCAAGTGGCATGCAGGATTCGGTGCCGACCACGAACCACGAAAAGTCGCTTTTGAATTGGGCCGCAGGCAAATCGAATCCGGTTTCGCCGTCTGCGATTTTAGGAATGACACCATCGTTTCGACCGTTTCCAGACGCATCCAATCTTGGCCGACAAGCGAGCAATGTCGGTAATTCCCAGAGTGGTCCTGCGTCGCGACCATCGAGTCCTTTCGGTGGTGCGCCGCCTTGGGAACAAATTCCTGACAGCCCAACCAGACCGGCCAATGCGTCGAGCGGTTTTCAAACCGTTGAACCAGCGGGTATGAATTTGCACGCAACACAATACGACGCGGGGCCATCGAATCGGGTCGACGGTGGCCACGAAGAACGTGCAAGTCATCTCGGATTCCAGATTCATAATCGCTATTTGGTCACCGAGGACGATCGTGGGATGGTCGTGATCGATCAGCACGCATTGCACGAGCGAATTCTGTACGAACAGATTCGAGAGAAAGTTCTGTCAGGCTCCTTGGAGTCGCAACGACTACTCGTCCCCGAACCCGTGTCCTTGACACCAGCCGAAGCCGCAGCGGCACTCGATTCCAAAGAAATGCTTTCGCGGGTGGGCATCGAAGTCGAACCCTTCGGAGGCGATACCGTTCTTGTGACAGCTTACCCCGCGATGTTGGCAAACATCTCTCCGGGCGAACTGTTGCGAAAAGTTCTCGAGCCTCTCATGTCGAGCGGAAAAGAGCCGGAGCGTCGCGACTTGCTCGATTCGGTGCTCAACATGATTTCTTGCAAAGCCGCCATCAAAGCAGGTGATCATCTGTCGAGCGACGAAATCACTTCGTTATTGGAACAACGCCATTGTTTCCAAGATACACATCATTGCCCGCACGGCCGCCCAACGGCACTTTTCTTTAGTCGAGATCAGCTTGACAAGATGTTTAAACGCACCTGAGTTTGACTTTGCATGCTGCCACGACAAGTTTACGCGTTTTCGGTAACCGGGAATGCCAGCATTCAATGCTGTTGACATAGCGGCGACTGGCTTCGTACAAGACTGCCCAAAGACGAACTTGTTAGGGCAAATCTGCGTGCGGGGTAATTCATGATTCGATCGACGGCGACGATTGCGCTGGTACTTTCGTTATCGGGATGTGCCGCGATGTCTCCCCGCGCAATCGTGATGGAACAGAATAACTTGCCCATCGAGTTGGTCGAGCCAACGGGAATGCAGATCGAGCGAGGAGAACGAAGACCGGTCATCGACGCAGTCGGTTGGGTCGTTGGCATACCGGGCAAGATCTTGCTGTGGAATCGGCGCAACGACAATCACAATATTTCCCAAGAGACCGAAGCGGTTGTTGCTGAGTATCTGGCAATGAACAATTTGCCACAGGTCAAAGTGAGATTGAATCAATATCGGCCGATCGCAGATTGGCGTCGATTGAGAAAGAACACTTCCGTTGCTTGGCCATGGCGTTACTCCTTGGGGACTTTGTCGATTGTTGGCGAAACTCTCATTCCGGGCCGTATTTTCGGTGGAGATCACTACAACCCTTTTTCCGCGACGGCGCATATCTATAGTGACATTCCCGCGGTGGCTTTGCATGAAGCGGCGCACGCCAAAGACTTCGCGAGGCGGCGGCATCCCGGCACCTATGCCGCGCTCTATTTGCTGCCCGGTGTTCCATTGTGGCATGAGTCGATTGCCACGCGCGACGTGTTGGCTTATGCGGATTACAAAAACGATGGCCCGTTAAAACGCGAAGCCTATCATGTACTGTTTCCCGCATACGGAACTTACCTCGGAAACACCATCGGTTATGGACTCCCCAACTATGGCACGCCCATCTACTACGGAACCGTCCTAGTCGGCCACGTCGTCGGCCGCATCCAAGCTCGCCGCAACCCAGTGGTATCCAAGCCTGTTGAAAATGATTTAGACTTTCAAAACGACTTATCCGAACAACAAATCCTATCCCCCCCCGCGCCCCGTCTTCGGGGAGAGGGGGTCGGGAGGTGAGGGGCTGAATCGCTTACGAATGCGGGAACCGTCAGGAAATAGGTGGCGCTTTAGAGTCAGGACACAGGTAACGCATTCTTTAAGATTGCCCCGATTCACGTTAAATGAAGCCGTCTGATTGATGACGCGGAGCATTTGCCCCCGGCATAGGCGATCTTGGCCCCTTACGCTTGCAGTTCGGCAATTCGATTTAAAAAAACCAATATTCAAGCACCGAGAGCGAACTGGTATCGTATCGCTTAGTTCAGTTGGATATTGGTTTCCATAAAGGCAGTAACCTCATGAATTTTACTTATTCCCACATGCGATTTTTATTCGTTTCGATCTGTGCCGTATTTGGCGTAGCCATCAACGCTTTAGGTCAAGAAAAAACTGCTGTAGAGCCGCCTAAAGAGCAGCGAGAGCGTTTCGATTTGGAAATTCGCGAAGATTTTTTTGCTGGGTTCGAAGGCGACAAAGAGCGACTGGAAGCAGGCATGAAAAAGTGCGAAGAAGTTCTGGCTAAAGACGAGAAGCACGCCGAAGCGATGGTATGGCTGGGATCGGGGGATGTCTATCTAAGCGGTCAGTACTTTTCAAAAGGCAACGTTACGAAAGGTATGGCGTCTTGGCAAAAAGGACTTGAGCGGCTCGATAAAGCCGTCGAGTTGGAGCCTACAAATATCGGCGTCCTAATACCCAGGGCCGCCGTCTTGATGCCCGCTTCACGTGGATTACCCAGTCCAATCAAAGAACAAGTCCTCAACAGCGTGCTTGCAGATTTCACGCGTGTTTATGAAATGCAAAAAAATGAACTCGATAAGATTGGCGAGCATCCTCTCGGTGAACTGCGAATGGGGCTGGCCGACATCCATCGATCGCTTGGCCAGTTAGACAAGTCTCGCGAACACTTGGAAGCATTGAAAAAGGAATTGCCCGATACAGAATATTCCGAGCGAGCCGACAAATGGCTTACCGCAAAACCCACGGCAAGACTTGCCCACAATTGCATCGGCTGCCATACCAAGTAGATTTGCTTCATCAATTCCGGAAATCTGCATTTCTCGACACGCTGAGGTGCAAATCAATGGGTACACACATGCTTGTTAT
>JANMNK010000559.1:0-4780 GCA_031373875.1 Pirellulaceae bacterium
GTTTGCTGGTTCGGTCGGATCCAAAATTCCGTCTGCGTTAAGGTCGCGGGCTTCTTGTTCCGAAGTTTCTCCCAACAGTGGTGAATGTCGCGGAACGCCTCTCAACGAGAGACCATTCTCAGCAAAACGAATATCGGCGTACGAAATGCTTGAACCCGGCACTTCGTCTTGCTCGCCCAAACGAATTTGCATTTGATACGATCCATTGGACTGGCCGGATCGCAATTCTGCGTTATTCAGCAACTTGCTAGCGGGATCACCCGGCAGCATGTTATTGCTGCGCACGCGGACGTGATACAGCGTCGTGCGATTTGCTTGGCCTGGCAGAATAACGCGGAACCCAGCGTCCCTAGTATTGGTGCTATACAAATCGCGAGGAGTTCCGGAGCTATTCGTCGGATAAATCGCTGCGGTGGTTTTGCGTAGAGGATGAACAGCGGACTCCGACAAACGCGTCGAACGGAACAACGTGGATGGATCGGCTTCTTCAGCAAAGGAATCGTTGGACAAAGCAAGAATATTGCCGTTAGCATCAATCAACTCGACAACTGTATCGAGGTTGCTCGAAGTGCGGTCGATATCCAACCAAACTTCCGTCCCGCCAGCAGCCAAGAAACTGTAAACGTCGATGTCGGATGGCTTGTTAATGGTACCGGAGATCTCAAATCCCAATCGAGCGTTTTCGTCACCGCCACCGATCTTGTTGGAAATCTGCCCGAGGAACTGGGAAGTACTAGGAATGTCGTTTGCGCCTACCGAACTATCCCGATCAGATTCGCTTTCTAAAACAGAGCCAACGTTGCGATCATTGCTGTAAGTTTGCAGATCCACCCCCCGCCAGTCACCGCTCTTCGCTTTGGCTCCCGGATTGGTAGCGACCAATTCCAAGAAACTCGTCATAGTAGCCGTGCTTGCATTTGGATCGACACGCCAGGTGAAGGCGGTCGTGATATCTCGCAGGCCGTAAACATTTCCTAAGGTTGGATCGTTGAACGCTGGCAGGCTGGCGAGATCGATGTTTCCAGCAACCGTATATTGCGTTCCCGCAGTTTGAATTGCGGTTAACAAGTCACTGTATTCGTCTGCGGCCCACCCTTCGTAGCTCGCATTCACTAGGTCGCTTCCGGAAGCGTACACTCCACCGTGAGCGAAACCGATACGCTCTGGACCATCCAAAGTGAACGCGCGGAAATCGTCTTGTCCAGCAGTGCCCACCAAGTAGAGCAAATCGTCGCTCGGCGCCAAAACGTCTTCGTCCAGGTAATTGATAAACTGGATGTTGCCTAGCGGTTGATCACTACTCAGAGTCAGTTGGTTGATAACCTTGGCGATACCGTCATCTAAACGAGATTCAATCCTCCAACGAACTTCAGCACCTCCCACGCCAGCAAAGGTACCTTGGCTAACGACTAAGTCGTCGGAAACCAGCGTCGGCGCTTGGGTGATATTGGTCGTTCCAAGTTCGAAAGCTTGGCCGTCTGCTCCAACGTCAATGAAGTTAAAGTATTCGAAAATTGCGTCGGTATTGCTAAACAGCAACGAGTTTCCTTGCGCCGTGATGCCACCACCAATGCCATCCTGGGTCGCAAATCCGCTCCGTCCACCCGCACCTGCTCGGAAAGCAAATTGGCCAGCTATTCCGGTCGCTACATCGTTATCAATCAATGTGCCGTTGTTCACTTCGGCGCCAGTTGGCAACAGAACAACCCCACCGAGGTCTTGACCGTCTGTATTGTTTTGCGCTAGGCCCACTGGCGTGAAACCTGCTCCAACACTGTCGTCAGCAAGGCTCGTTAGGACCACAGGAAAACCTGGCTGTCCTACGATTTGAACAGCGCCGCCGATTCGATCTTCGATATCTAACGGACGCCCGGTTGCCGTGATACCGGCGATAGTTCCGCCAGCGCCGCTGAACTTAACGACCAAGCTCGAATTGGGAGCACTTTGTAAACGGAGTCCGCCGTAAACATGGAAATCCGGAACGATGATTTCGTCAAAGACCACGTGCACAATGTCCGTGTCATCCCAAATGCTTTGCGTGGTCAACTCTTGGCCGCGAACGACCATGCCGTTGATACCGTTTCGATCAAGCGTATTGCCTCGGACCAACGGTCCGAAATTGCCAGATCCAAAAGTCGATTTTGCAATGGCTCCGCTCGATCGGCCCGAGTCGGTGGTGATGCTCCAATCGAGCGAATTGACGTCGATGTTAATCGCGGGACCTGTGTTACCAACGATTCGGTTGTTCACCAAAATCGGCTGTGACCCACGGACAAAAATTGTTGCCGGGAAATTGGTTCCTCGACCACCCCGAGTACTGATACCAGCGGCGGTTCCGTCCGCGTTATTTTCGAAACGGCTATTCGCGATTCGCACGTCCGCTTGATGCGCTTCGATGGTGTTGAAGGATGCGAAACCGTCCGTTCGCGTAACACCGCCACCATAGGATAGTCGTGCGTAGTCGAGTGACGCAGAAGCAGTTTGAGCAATGTAAACACCGCCCCAATCGCCAGCCACAGGACTTGCCTTGCCTTTACGGTTGGCAGTGTCAAAAGTACCGCCTGCACCATATCGTGTGTCGTTGATACTGGTCATAACAACGTTGCGACCATCAACGCCTTCGGCGAGCAACTGAGCGCCAAATTGCACTTCGATGCGTGAACCTTGCATTTTTAAAATCATGCCTGGATCGATAGTCAAGCTACCGTTGAGCCGAGCACGTGTGCGAGCAGGAGCTTCGTTTAAAACAGCTCCAGAAACCGTACCATTATCTACAAAAGATGTCGAAATGGCATTGATTTGCGCAACCAGTCGATACGATCCCCCACCCGTTGAATCACTTCGATAGATTCGGCGTGCGACAAAGGGAAGGTCGGATCGGACAGGAGGCAGACTGCTAAGAACGATCGACGAGTTGTTAACAACAGTTACCGTAGCGGTTGGCTCCGACGATGGGCTTTCATTACCTTGTGCGTCTACATAAACCAGTTTGTAGTTATAGGAACCAGCAACCAACGAGCCCCCAGCCTGACTCGCAAGCGTTACGACTGCGGAGGGTGGCGAAACTTGCCCTACAACAGGACCGCCTGGCGTACCTGCAATGATCAAGTTTTCGCTGATCACGTGAACGATATCGGAATCGTCGAATCGACCTGCGACAGTCATCATTTCGGCGTCGCTACCAGGAGCAGTGCGAACTTTGACGAACAGTCCGTTTATGGAATTGTTGGACAAGCGATTGCCGAATATATCCGGTCCAATGCGTTGAAAATCCGCGACAAATAATCCATTGGATTGGTTATTGGGGTCTTGGAAATTCGACTCGCGGAAACTGTCGGGCGTGGCCGACATTGCGGCATTCGAGCTATTCGAAATCAAGCTATTCGCAATCGTCGGACGCGAATCGATCATTTGAATTGGAGTGATCGATTGCGATACACCGTCTACCACAACTTGTCCGCCACCATATCGAAGATTGGCGTGAATGACCGAGTTCAGAAAAAGGCCGTTACGTTCTAAGTCGCGGCGTGTTTCGTCGCTTCCGTCAATCCCGTTGCGGAAATCGATCCCACCCCAGTCACCGGGCGCAGCGGATGGTGGGTTTCGATCGGCATTAACGCCAACACCCAGTCGTTCATGTAATGACGTAAAGTAGACGTTAGCAGGAATCGGATCGCCATTGAGATCTTTTACAATCCGACCTGTGGTGTCGATGATTCGTGGAAGACCGAGCACCTGCAGGCTACCACCGCTGCGATCCACACTGACCGAAGTACTTCCAACGCTAATCCGAGCGCGATTAAGTTTGAGAATAGCTCCAGCGTCGACCATAACTGTGACGTCTTTAGGAACATCGAATGTCGCGCCGTCGGCTTGTGCTTGTCCAAATCGATTGAAACCGATTTCATAGGCAAAGTTGTCCGCTGTTGTTTCTAATTTGTTATCCGCCCCGCCGTTGCCGACGATGCGAATGACTTTGCCTGCCGTCGCCGCGGCCAAGGCTTGCTGGATCCGACGATAAGGAGTCGCAATGGTCCCGTTGCCTGAGGCCGTTGCAGCCTTGTCGACGTAAATAGTGTTACTTGCTCCTGTTGGAACAAACCAGAAATCATAAGCGCCGCCCGGTCGACCATCAGCATCACCATCGATTCGAACAGCCGATTGATTACCATCGCCCCTGCTGTCGATCATGAAGGATTGCTCGGGAGGACGGAAATCAATACGCAACCGATACTTTCCTTCGGATTTACCACCCAAGCCAGAATCGGTTACTTTTGGATCGTAGGTTTCATTGCCTTTGGCACTGACGCCCAGAACGTAGTTTCCGGCGCTTACGCGAAGTCGTACTTGAGAATCTTCGCTGTAGTAATCGTTGTTCGCGGAAATCTCCAAGTACGAGCCATCTGCTTGGCGCTGATACAATCGAAGGTAGGTATCCAACAAACTCGAATCGACTTGCCGCTCGGCAAATGTTTCGACTCGCAACTCACCTGCTTCGGGCAACGAGAAGCGATAAAGATCGATATCTTTGCCTTCGGGGCGATGCACAAATTGTCCGTGAACAATGTCATGGTTACCTGGAAACACCATTTCGGTATCGATTCCAGGATTTTGGATAGGCTGGTTGCTTTGCGTTGTCAAGTTTGGCAACTCTTCGGCTTGCCCCAATCCCAACAAGGTACCGATACCTTGCATGAAGGAGCGAAACAATGCAGTACCGAATTCGTTTTCCGATACTGAATTGAAGTCTTGAATGTCTACGACGACCGCAGGTTGTCCG
>JANMNK010000593.1:0-2480 GCA_031373875.1 Pirellulaceae bacterium
ATCGATGATCTAGAAAAAGACATCGCCTCTCGGCTTGATCGAATTCTAAACGCAAAACAAGCCCAGTTGCTCAAGGATCGAATCAATCAACAAACTAACGGCTCAAAATCCCAGACCGAGTCTCCCGATGTACCTTCGCAAACCAATTCCTCCGTCGACGGCAATAAATAAGTTCCCCCTGGAACTGTTGCTTTACGACAACTGCAAAACAAAGGATTTGTAATGAAAAACGCCCTGATCGTCGCTCTAACAATTAGTACCTTGATGTCTTATCCTTCGCATGCCGACGAACCGAAGCCGATTTCAGCAAGCACCGCGACGGACACGTACCCTGCGCTGCCAATGCCAATCACAAGCTTTGGGGCTGCTCGCGTCGGTGATGAGCTTTATGCCTATGGTGGGAACACAGGAGATGCTCATTCCTATTCCGATCAAGGGCAGTCCAATCAGCTTCTCAAACTGGATCTGAAAAACCTGGACAAAGGCTGGCATGCTGTCGGCCAAGGACCTCGACTTCAAGGCTTGGCGCTCGTGGCTTATGAAAATTCCGTCATTCGCATCGGCGGATTTTCGGCGCTCAATAAAGACGGTGAGAAACAGCGTTTAATGTCGATGAATTCAGTTGCGGAATTCAATGTTCAGAACAATACATGGAAAGAATTATCCGCGCTGCCTGAACCTCGCTCATCGCACGACGCAGCAATTATTGACGGTGTTATCTATGTCGTCGGTGGCTGGATGCTTCGCGGCGAAGATGAAACCGTCTGGCACTCGACTGCGTGGCAAATGGACCTAAGAGAGCCAGCACCAAAATGGGTCGCCATGGCTCGGCCGCCGTTCGAACGTCGTGCTCTCGCGCTTAGTGGTTACAAAGGAAAATTATTCGTCATCGGCGGAATGAATCAGAAAGGTGAGCCCACCACGGAAGTATCTACATACGATCTCGGTAAAAAAGAATGGTCCGATGGTCCTCGCATTCCTGGAAAAGGCATGGACGGCTTTGGCGCCGCTTGTTGGAATCTCAACGGAAAGCTGATCGTGTCGAATATTGATGGCAAGCTTTACAAATTAGACGATGCAGGAGCGCAATGGACCGAATTGCCCAACACGCGCGATGCTAGGTTCTTTCATCGTCTGCTGCCTCTCGATGACCATCGCTTAATATCGATTGGCGGTGCCAATATGGAATCTGGGAAATTCACTGAACCCGAAATTATCGAAGTTCGATGAAAATTGCTCGTTTCCGTAGAAATTGCAAACGATGTTAAGCCACGAAGAGTACGTCGAACAAGCCTATCTGTTTCGTGTCCTTCACGACAGGATGGGGTCGGATACGCCTGTTCAAGATTTACTGATGCAAACCAAACTGGAGTTGTTGGCGACAACCAAGCTGCCCATGGCGATCGATTTTTTGGTGGCTGAATTGAAGCATCATGGAATCATGACCGATGGCATGCGTCGTCTATCGCACTACTTTACCCCGTTTCAAACTTTCGTCGTCAGCGAAAGCGAAACGGATCGGGGTCGGTTCGAATTTCGAATCGCATTGAAAATCTTGCAAGCGGAAGCGGAATATCGGAGCAAGTCGGAGAGTCGACAAGGACTATTCTTTTTTCAATTCGAAACGCTCTGCCGGAACCGCCTCAATTATGATCGCGGATTGAAAGCGATGTCGGAAGATCCAACGTACAATGCGGCCTGGAAGGAATGGATTTTGATTGTGCGTCGGCAGCTTGGGCTCATCGACTTGGCCGATCTCATTTACGGCCGTAGCGAGGAGTTCGTTGCTTATCGAAAAAAGCGACTGGGGCCGGATACCGAGACCGACGTCGAAATACTCTTTGGTGCCAAAGAAGGAAAAATTGCGTTCGCGAATCGCCGCAAAGATCCGCTTTACCTCTTCGCTGCAATGCAACGCCACCTTGGCTATCCCGCAGTGCCCCGCGCCGAGATATTCGACGACAATCAACAACTCGTCCCACAACTCCAGCGGCGTGTCGAGCGAATGGAACTTCGAATTAAATTGTTGGAAGAAGAACAACGGCAAGGTATCGACATTTCGAAATTCTACACCGGACCAAACGGTCCTCGCATCGAATTGCCGCCCTCGGATTAACATCGTTCGATGATGCATGCTTGTCCGATGCGATAGTCACGACGTTAGTGTGGCTCGCATGGTACCGCGACTTCGTGATCTCCAACGGCACCGCGTTTCATCCGATTACCTTCGCGGGAGACGATTCGCAAAATCCGGTGTATGCTTGACTCCACACAGTAATCGCTAGCTAATCCCCAATAAACTTTAGCGAGGCGGCTTTACGATACTTCGTGAACGGGCGGTGTTTGGCTCACAGCCAATCTCGGACAACGACGAAGATAAATTAAACTGTCGCTGACCGATCGATCGGAGGCTTTTCTTCGTTCCGAGTAATCTTCAAATTGCACGGTGTCAAAGTATGGCTTTCCGGGTTTCAGGTTCA
>JANMNK010000604.1:0-3470 GCA_031373875.1 Pirellulaceae bacterium
GGGACAAATTCCCGCGACAAAAAATCCCATGATGCGGTCACCAATCGGTTTGGCAAGCGGGACGACAAAGCACTTTTCAACAGGAGCGGGCCACACCTCGCCTCCACTACTTAACTTGGAGGCGAATTGTTTTGTCACTAGAATCGGCTCTCTAGCTTCCAAAACGTCCTGAAACGGCCAGGGGGATTCGCCGAAGATCTCCAACATCGTGGGCGATGCCGCCGTGCCACGCTCCATTCCCGTAGTTGCAATCAACCGAACATGGCGACCGTCATTGTCCAAGAAATAAAGCAACGTAAAAGGCAACTCACGAGCGTTCTGAACCAGGATGGCCGTGAGATGTTGACTTACCTCTTCGAGCGAAAAACTATTTTGCAAGTTTTCCGTCAAGGCATGCAAAGTTCGCATTCGCTGCTGACGCAATATCTTCTCGGTATCTTCATGGCAGGCCACGAAAAACCCATTTGAGCCCGAGTCGCCGTCGGTAATCGCACTGCATGAAACTGAAAAATAGGACTCGCGAACGTGGCTATGGCGATTGATTCGAATATGCGCGGATTCTTGGAAAGACGATTCGAACTGTTCGAGCATGCGATCAATGCGAGTACGCACAAATACAACAAGCTCATTCGAAATAGCATCGGCTGGTTGAAAAAGCATCTGAGGATGCTGTTCGCCAATCAATTCGGCAAACGCTTCGTTATAAAAGACAATTCGTTCGTTGCCCCAGAGAATGAGCGCAGGGAACGAAGCTCCTAAGCAAATTTGAAGGGACGTTACCAATGGGCGTGGCCATCCTGCAACCGGTCCAAGCGGCGTCGTGTTCCATTCAGACTCTTGAATATGTTTCCCCAATTCGCTACCGAAGAAATTGGGCGACTTCATTTGGCTGAATATTCCGATGTGTGTGGCATCTTGATTCATCATGAACTAACTGTGTGGGTGATTCCGTTTCTTCGAATTCAGTTTGCTGCCTAAAGTGAGTGCTTTCTACACGGAGTCTTTTTACTTAATGGGATCTTAAGATAGTGCATAAAAATCACTTCTAATCGTTCATTTCGTGACCTTCATCAAATCATCGCAATCGCCCGAACTTAATTGCAAACATGTCCGGGGTATCGTCGCCTGTTGCGAGGAACGACCGAGTTTTGTATGCCGCGATTTACACGCCCTCCCTGGTAGAGGGGGCTGTTGCCGACTCACGATCAACTTTGGATAGAATCCCTAATACTGCTTAATAACCGAGCTAAAGTGGATAATTTCCCAGGCAACTTCGGATTCTCGAAATTTATCCAAATTTTAGCGTGACATGAGCGCCTTGACGCTCTCGATGGTAACAAAATCCCTTCGAAAGGTTGGGTTCTCCAATGAAAGCGAATCGGCCGAGTGTCAGGGTCCTAGTGGGGGGTGCGTAGAAAAGTTGCCTTCGAATTGTGGAAGGAGTGGGCTTTCGCATCGCTCGTTTTCTCCAGGGATCGTGGTTAGCTTTATCACTCTTCGCAGAGAAATAACCCATCTAGGCGCGCGTCCAATTCTGGTTTTCACCCTTCCAGGCACGAGTGAGAGCCAATTTCAACGATTGGAGAATTCTCGTGGTTTGTATCAACTATTGCGGCTTAATGGGAAGCGAGCGTACCATCGACGGACCGCGCGTGAATTTTTTCGGATCAGTCCAGAATAGTAATCCCAATTTCGCCACAGCGGTTTGGAATGCAGTTTTGGTGCGACCCATGACTTGTGCTGGATGCGTTCTGACATACAAGACGGATGCGTTCCGTCGAATCGTTGGCATCGCGATAGATTGAAAACGAAATCGCCGACCAGCGGTTCGCTGCCAGGTTCGATGGTTCCGTCATTGTAGAGGCTTTCAAAATAGCAAGTTTTGATCGCCAGCGTGTCAGGCGGTCGAACATAGCCATAGTGATACACATACGCACCACTACTTTTTATTCGCAAAGCGCTGCTTGTTTTGTCAAACCCGCATGCATCTCCAACCGACTCTATTCCGCGGCCATTGCGAATAATGCGAACTTGCCGCCGATAGGGCAATGGATCGATGATCGAATAGTCGCAACAAAAGTGTCGGTAGCGAAAACTTAAACCATCAACATGCGGTGACTTGAAATTTTTACGCATGGCCTGATGAATACGATCCACGTCGTTTTCGTGAAGCACCTCGTCTGCTTGTAGATAGAAACACCATTCGCCCCGGCAAGCTTGCAAGGCTAAATTTGTTTGCTCGGCCAACACTGCCCCACCTTTTCTCAGATTGGTGTCCCATACCGTTTCCAATATGCGAACTTTCGGTGACGCGATCGCGCGTATCGCGTCGAGGGTTCCGTCGCAACTGTCGCCTACCGCAATGACCAATTCGTCGACTAACGGCAACAACGATCGGATGCTTTCGCGAAATGGATAATCGTACCGAATAGCATTACGAACAATCGTGAATCCTGAAACCGTATACATCCATGTTCTCAATTCAAAGACTAAAAGAACTCAGTCTTGGTTTGGCTTTTTCGTAAGCGGACCATACGCAACTTGCATGCAACAAACAAAGGCCGTGGTCTCTCGCAACATCGCAAAGGGAATGCAATCTTCGATTGCTCAGAGTCGATTCTGTCTTCACAAACTCAATGGCTATCCGCAAAAAACTAATGTTCAAAAAATGTTTTCGGCCTAAAAACTCCACGAAAAGTACTTGGGAAGATATCTTCTGGCTCATGTGATTGCAATCGGAAACCATTTTACGCAAAATAGTAGCATTCTTCCCTTTCGTTGGAAGTTTCCCAAAGTTTACTCAGTTGAGGTTCATCATGAGTCGAATTGCCTTGTCCTGCCTTGCATGCCTTTTGTTCGTTTCACTTGCCGCCGATTGTATTGCGGGCGACCGATGCCGATTGTTTCGCCGAGCAAGCCACGGTTGCTGTCCGGCTCCATCAACAAGCACATGTCCATCAGAAAGTTATTCAAGTTCGTGTCAACCAAAAGCGACATGTCAAACCATGCTCGATGCTTGTCTAGCAAATTGCAATCCGAACGACCCGAACTACAACGATTGTTTACTTCGATGTGTCCGTGAATACCACGAATGCCGGAAAGCAGAAGTTGATCCGATCGTTGGTTGCCCACAGGCTCCGCCTTGCTGCTGTCCACGCGTTCCCTCACCAGTATGCGTGCCGTATTTGCCGCCATGTCGACCCTATGCAACTTGCGACGAAATTCGGGATCAATGTCTCGCAGACTGTGCAAATGCCAATAACCCGGTGCTTTGCAGGGCTCGGTGCAACTTAGCTCATTTTTTGTGTATCGATTTCTGATTTCATCACAATTAATGAAACCAACTAGCCCGAACCCGGCATCAATTGGTGTCGGGTCTGGCTATCAGGAAAGTGACGGTCGTCGGGCGGTTTCCTGGAATGGTTTCAAAACTCCAAATCCCCTGCGCTGCATTGAGCACATTGACCGGT
>JANMNK010000606.1:0-2251 GCA_031373875.1 Pirellulaceae bacterium
CGACCCAGGACTCAACATGTCGCTTGAACCGATCATCGCGACCGGTGAAGTACTGCGCGCCATGGTCAAATGTTGTGCCATCGTCCAAGCGACGAGTTGCCATACGTCCTCCCACGCCCCGACTTTTCTCGAAAACCTTTACGTGTAATCCGTGATCTTTCAAAATTCTCGCTGCCGTCAATCCAGCAATGCCCGCACCAATCACTGCAACTCGCTGTACTTTGGAAAGACGCGGTTTTGAGACACGTTCGAAATAAGCTTCTGGGTCAAGCCGACGAGCATGGTCGGCGATAGGTCGTGGCCGGACGGTTCCTAGAACTGGGCTCGCGGGCTCAAACGGACGATCGAATTGCCCCAGACACCATAGCAGGCCACCGTACGAAGCGGGGTCGCGTCCGTCGAGTGCGTAGCGATGATTCAAATCGATCATGAATTGTAAAGCTTGCCGAGGAGACTCAGTCCACTGCAAAAACGCTTTGCCCCAAGTCATGCGAACGTTGTTGTGTAACTCCCCTTGTCGAAGCAGCGATGTCTGAGCGGCATCCCAAAGTCGATCTCCAGTTTTGCCTCGTGCAAGCTGCTCCCAGGTGAAGATGGCCGGTCGCGCATCGGTGGAATGTTCCTCCAGAGTATCTCGAGCCCATTCAGGAATCGCCGACCAGCGATCGTGATCCGGTCGGTAAAAGCAAAACGTATAAGCCAGCTCACGCCAAGTAATCAGCTCGTCCAAGTATTTTTCAGCACCTGGATTTTTCATCGCGGCAGCTTCGCGAGCGATTCTAAACGGCGAAACCATGCCGTAGTGCAAATAAGCCGACATACGGCTGACGCCGTCCTCAAGTGCATCATTGCGTCGGCGAGCGTAACCCAATATTTTCTTTGTCTTGAAATGATTCCAGCGTTGATAACCAGCTTGCGTTCCTCCAATCGTGTCGACAACGGGGCCGACAGAATGATCGATGTCGCAACGGGCGATCAAGTCCGCAATATCGTTCGACGAGAAATCGATCGGCGTAAAGGGCAGTTTTAGGACATCGTATGCTTTGACATCCATACTGCACGCGGGCCACGCAGAGGTGAGTCGCTCACCTAGCAATCGTTCTGTGGCAGATCGAAATTCAAACGCTCGCGTAAAAGGTTTCTTGACAAGTTGCATGGGAACGACACAGGCCGTGTCCACGCAAACGATATTCGCGTTGGTGCTTCGCGTCAAAGCTTGTAGAAATATACGAGGAGCATCAACCGGCATTTCCTCGGTTACGACCAGTGCTGATCGATTCGCCAAGGACTGTAAATGCGAGGCGCGATCGTTGTGTGTCTCAAGATGGAAAACGTAAGCGATGTTCGTACGAGAAAACTGCTGCTGCAGGTCCTTGGCTCCTTGCATGATGAACGCATGATGGCGATCTGATGCATAAGGATACTTTTCTGAGAGACCTTGATAGACAAGTAAGGGAACGTTTAACCGCCGGGCAAACTCGACCGCAACGTCGAGCGCTGGGTTCTCCTCAACACGCAACGCTGTTCGCATCCAATACAGAACGAATTCGCATTCGCTATTTTGCGTCGTCCGGTGAATTCGACAACGTTCTCGAAGGTGTTCCGCAAGTTTCGACGTTAGCGAATCAATCATCTATTCAAAATCCATTTCATAAGTCCGAGCGTTACTTCGCAAGTTTGCATCGTACTAAACAACCGTAGACCAGAATTAGGGGAAGTCTTTTGCGGTTTCTCCAAAACTACGAAAGGTTTCCGTTTTTATCTCGTTGGAAAAGTTATAGGGAGAAACGTAGAGTTGGCAAATACTCTACTGCCGGCATCGTTCGTGAGGTGTTCCACCGCAAAAAAACAGCCGTAATTAACTGACGCCCTGTCAAAGGCAACAATTTGGACGTAAGCGGTCGGCGAAATAATTTGACGAAGGACAGGTTCGATTCCCTCAAAAACATCTGCATTCGTTTGGAAATCTTGGGAGTAGATTGCAAAGAAGTCTGGAAAAACGATCTTTTGTTGAAAAATGCTTTCAATTGCGGTCTGACGCAATTTTGAAAATCTAGAAATTGACGACTTGTCAAAAGTGACGAAGAGTCAATAATGATCTCATGAGCACGCAATTGTCCCCGAAACAGCAAGAAATCCGTGACCGCGAAAGAGCGATCCTGAAAGTCGCTGGCTCTATGTTGCTTTCCGAAGGCTATCATGCGTTTAGCATGGACCGGATCGCTGCGGAGCTAAAGTACGCCAAGGGAAC
>JANMNK010000617.1:0-5013 GCA_031373875.1 Pirellulaceae bacterium
TGAGTGATATTGAAGTTTTTGATAGCTACCCAAGTCGATACGATGCAGATGCCAAACGTATGCATCGTTGGGCACGCGGCGACTGGCAGATTTTGCCTTGGTTGTTCAAAAAAGTCCCAAGCCAATGTGGTGTGAAGCCAAATCGATTATCGCTACTTTCAAAATGGAAGATTGCCGACAATCTTCGCAGAACACTCGTCCCAATTTTCACGTTGACGTTATTGCTTGTGGGTTGGGTTTTGTTGCCAACGCACGCGTGGATGTGGACCGCCGCCGTTGCCTTTTTTAGTCTATTCCCTGTGCTTCTTAGAATTCTGACCGGCTGGATGAATTGGTCCAACAAATTCGATTTTATGGATCAGTTCCGTGTTTTCGTATATTCGGTTGCCAAGACTGCCGAGCAAGCTTTCTATGGTGCGGCTTTTCTGCCGCATAAAGCTTTCCAGATGTCGGACGCCGCGCTGCACACTTTGTATCGACTGATGATTGGTAAAGCCAACCTTCTACAATGGGAAACGGCCGCAGTGACCGAATCGAGGTTGGGAAAAAGTAAATGGTCGCTCGTTCACGAATTGGCCATTTGCAGCGTCGTTGCGGTTTTAGTTTTCGTAGTTATTCCGCGGAACGGTAAAACTGGCGCGTTGCCTTGGCTTTCAATCTGGCTGGTAGCGCCCGTAATCGGCCAGTTGATTAGCTCTCCTCGCAAACGAACTTCGCAGATTTTGAAAGCAGATGATGAACATTGGCTTAGGCAAGTTGCGTCCGGGACGTGGGCATATTTCGAACGCTATGTGACGGCAGAAGGAAATTGGTTGCCGCCCGATAACGTTCAAGAATACCCTCGCGAAAAAATAGCGTATCGAATCTCACCCACGAACGAAGGTCTATTTCTCATCTCTGGCCTCGTCGCGCGATGCTACGGCTTTGTAGGAATCGACCGTCTAGTTGATCTTTGGGAAAAAAACCTTGCAAGCTGGGATTCTCTGGAACAACTGCATGGGCATCATTTCAACTGGTACGAAACGACGGAATTGAAACCGCTCATTCCGTTGTATGTTTCGACGGTCGACAGCGGGAATCTGGCGGCATGTTACCTTACACTCGGAGACGGGATTCGCGACTTGATGCAGCAGCCGATCGTTTCCGCGCGGCATGTGTCGGGCCTCGATGCTTCTTTGAATTGGCTGCGAAACGCAATCGAACTTGAAACGACAGGACGCAAAGGAGACGATCGCGACGAGCAAAAGTTGCACGATGCGATCGATCAACTTAAGCAGATACTAAACGAGTTGCGAATAGAGACGAGCGTTGATTCCAAATCATTCTCTGGCATTCGGATGCTCCTGGACCAAATCAACACGGTCGTTGATCGCTTGCGAGGCTGGTCGGATCGGTTTTCTAACCAATCGGGAACGTTAACCGTCGTCGCACAAGCGAATATAGTCCTGAACCGATATCAAGGCGTTTTAGAGGATGTTGCTTTATTTATGCCTTGGCTGGGCAAGCTAACAGAATTGGAATCGCGGGATTCGAATTTGACCGAAGATCGAGAAGAAATGCTCAAGCTGCTTACGCCGGATATCAGTCTTCAACAGCTGGCGGCTCTTCCCTCTGTTTGGAAATCGCGTCATGCCGCTCAAAAGGACAGTCGCGTCGCCCGAGAAGGAACGACTGACGAACAGATCGTGGATCGTACCATAACTGTTGATTCGCAACTTATGACGATGATAAATGATTCCGCTCATGCTGCTACGGAGATGATTCACCGTATGCAGGTCATTCGAGAGCGTTGCGAATCGTCCGCGAGGAAAATGAATTTTAGATTTTTGTATAGTGCTCGTCAGAAACTATTTTCAATCGGCTACAACGCGACAATCGGAAGACTAGACAGCGGACACTACGATCTGCTGTGCAGCGAATGTCGCATCGCAAGTTACTTGGCTATCGCTAAGGGCGATGTCGACACCGAACACTGGTTTCGGTTGGGGCGTCAGTCGACGGAAATTAGCGGCAAGTACACTTTGCTGTCCTGGGGCGGGACGATGTTTGAATTCTTGATGCCCCAGCTCTTTCAAAAATCGTACGAAGGCTCGTTGATCGAAACCACTTGCCAGACAGCCATTGAACGGCAAATTCAATACGGTCGGCAACGCGAAGTTCCATGGGGCATCAGCGAATCAGCCTACAGCGCAATCGCTGCTAATTCCGACTATCAATACAAATCGTTTGGCGTTCCCGGATTGGGTCTAAAACGGGGACTGTCCAAAGATCTCGTCATCTCGCCTTATTCCAGCGCAATGGCGTTGCCATTCGCTCCGCAAGCCGTTACCGAGAACCTCAAAAAGCTTGCTTCGATAGCCATTGGTCATTGGGGTTTTTACGACGCGGTGGATTACACCGCTTCGCGGCTTCATCGAAATCAAACTGCCAACGTCGTTCGTAATTACATGGCACACCATCAAGGCATGACATTGCTTGCTCTGGCAAACGCCAGTGAAAATCGATTGATCTGCAAATGGTTTCACGCCCACCCGCTCGTGCGAGCCAACGAACTTCTGTTGCAAGAAAAGACACCGACGTTGATCGATTCGGAAGTGCCGAATGCGGACGAAGTCGAACCGGCGATCACCGTGCGCGAACAGTCGACCTTCGTCAGCCGACAGATCGTTGGAGTTCACGCGCGATCTCCCAAAGTACTGTTACTTTCAAACGGCCAATTCAGTTCAATGCTCAGTCACACGGGTGGCGGTTATTGCCGTTTCAAAGACATTCAAGTTACCCGTTGGCGTTCGGATCCGACCCGCGATCATTGGGGAAGCTTTTTGTACTTGTGCGATCGCGACTCGGGATTGGTGTGGTCGGCGACTTACCAACCGACGCGAGTAGCTCCAGATCATTACGAAGCTCTATTTTCCGTCGACAAAGCTGAGATACATCGACGACAAGGTGACATTGAGACAACTCTAGAAATCGTCGTATCCCCAGAACACAATGCCGAAATCCGCCAGTTGCGAATACTGAATCTTGGTACCAAGCGACGGACGATTGAAATCACCAGTTTTGCGGAAGTTGCATTGGCACCTCAAGCTGCCGATATCGCACATCCTGCGTTCCAAAAATTGTTTGTGGAAACAGAGTATATCGCGGAGGACACAACCCTCATTGCGCAGAGACGCCCGCGCGCTGCGACTCAGGAGCCTATTTACGCATTGCATACGTTAGCTGTGCCCACGATGTTCAACGAATCAGTTGATTACGATTCGAGTCGTGAAACGTTCCTTGGTCGAGGCCGCACAGCGGAGATGCCTCAGGCGATGTTGAATAACAACCTTGCAAAGACAACCGGTGCCGTATTAGATCCCTCCTTCTCGCTCCGCTGTGTCGTAACGATAGAACCGTCGGAATCTGTGACACTGGGATTTACAACCGCCTTTGCGACCACGCGCGAGCAAGCTCTAGCGACAGCCGACTTATTTCATGATTTGCGAGGCGTCCAGCGAGCTATCGAGTTGGCTTGGGCCTACACACAAGTCGAACTCAGGCATTTGAATATTACCGCCAAACAAGTCCAGCTTTATCAGCAACTCGGCGGTTTGATCCTTTACCCAGATAGTGCCGTACGTGCGGACTCAGCGCGTATCGCAACCAATCGACTTGGGCAAAGCTCGTTGTGGCATTTCGGCATCTCCGGAGATCACCCGATCCTGTTACTTCGAATAACGGATACCACAGAAATTGATTTAGCCAAACAAGTAGTCGACGCGCACAGCTTTCTGATATCGCGTGGTTTGAAAGTTGATCTTGTTTTAATCAACGATTACCCCGGCACCTACTTTGATTCGTTGCAAGAGCAGCTTCAAACGCTGGTCGACGATCATCACCGCGATAAACAGGCAACCGAGAGACGATACCTATTACGCGGCTCGCAAATGAGCGCCGAAGACCACACGTTGCTGGACACGGTCGCGGTGGTACTCCTGCGTGGAAGTCGCGGGTCGCTGTCGCAGCAAATCGAAGCGGCACTGCAGAAGTCCCGTACGAATACTGTACGCAGCACTCCGAGACCTCCGCGTTCCGCTCTTCGATTTCGCGTTCAAGGCGGAAGCAAACAAACAGCCTCAAAAACGAAAGCCGAGTCTAAATCCGGTGAGTATTCCAACGGTTTTGGCCGTTTCACGGATGACGGCCGATGTTACGAGATGACGCCGAGTCTCCAGCAACCCACACCGGCGCCTTGGACTAATATTATCGCGAACGAGCAGTTTGGCACTTTAATTACGGAATCAGGCGGTGGATACACGTGGTTTCAAAATAGCCGCGAAAACAAACTAACAGCTTGGTCCAACGATCCCGTCTCCGATATCCCGTCCGAACTGATCTATATTCGCGATACACACACGGGCATGGTGTGGTCGCCGCTACAGTCGCTTGGCGTGGATGTCCCTCGACGAGTCACTCATGGTCAAGGTTACACGACTTTTAATACGGGATATGGCGACATTCAGTCCGAAGTGTTGCTTACTGTACATCCTAGCAAACCCCTTAAGTTCGTCCGCGTGCGAATGCATAACCAAGGCGAACGCGTTCACCGATTGCAGACAACTTATTTTGCAGAAACGGTTCTCGGCGTGAACCGAGCAGAAACGTTGTTGCACCAAGTATCGAGCGTCAACGCAGAACATCGCGCGGTGATGATGAGCAATGGCTATCATCCCGATTACAAGCGGCAAGTCATGTTCCTTCGTCTGGTCAGTGGAAGCAGTTTTGCGTATACCGCCGATCGAACGAGCTTTGTGGGGCGCGATGGTTCGATGAGCGATCCTGCTGGACTTGCCACCGATCTCAGTCAACGCGTAGGAGGCGGGTTTGACCCTTGCCTAGCTGTACAAGGCACACTAGTCATCGAGCCCGGTGGTACGGAAGAATTATTGTTCGTGGTTGGCGCCGCTTTGGATCGTAATGCGGCCCTTCAATTACTAAATGACTTTTCCGATCGGGAGATCATTACCAATG
>JANMNK010000629.1:0-4807 GCA_031373875.1 Pirellulaceae bacterium
GCCGATTCCACGCGTGAAACGATTTCGATCAACGCCGCTAAAGAAGCGAGTTTCCAGTCGCCTTGACGAGCGGAGACGCCCTTAAGCCAAAGGCTCATCGCGGCAACAATCTTGTCGAGTGTCTGGCGAAGCTGCCCGTGATTGGTTCCTTCCGGTACCACGAGCATCAGGATTTCTGGAGCGGTCGCAAACATCTTTATCGGTGCAAAAAATGCTTGCGCGTTCATGCCATCCTGCAAGCGACGAATCTGAATAGCGCCTCTTTGAAACGCAGTTTCGCATTGCTGGCCGAGTTCACCGGTAAAGTCATGTCGGCGTGGAATCCTGCCTGTTGCATTGCTGGGATTTACGTCCCAAGAGCCATCCTCAGCTCGCATGACATTGCAAACGCCAATTGCCTTTGTGTGTTGAAGTGCGATGGCACGAAAGAGTTGTCGCGTATTGGTTTCGCTCCCTTCGTCCATGACCGCAGCCAACAACTCAGCTTCAAGCAAGCTTTCGGTGGCTTTTGCAATAGACGCGGAGGTCCCATTGTCGTTATTCACAACCACAATGGATTGGCGAGAATTATCCGAAGATAGATTGCTGTTTGTCATCGATGCACGCTCCCTTCTTGCGGCGGGATAGTCATCAAGGCGGCCGCAGAGCGCTTTCGTTGTAGAGAAGTGTGGTTTGGTAAAGTAGAAACGCCCGCCGTGGTCTGAACCGAATTGAGCTGACAGATGACACCGCTCAGCAATTTGCCGTTTTGGTTATCAATCTCAATTTCCACGCGACCCGTCCCCGTGTTGGGGTCGATGATCGGGGACAAATAACTGATGCGAGCTTTCGATAGAATTGCATTCGAGCCGACAGATATATTGACTTGCTGATCCTGTCGCAATTGCTGAATGTTCGTCGCATCCAAGTAAAAATTCGCCTTGAGTTTAGTAAGTTGCACGACCGTTGCGAACTTGGGGTCGTTGCTTGCAACGTACTCGCCCAGATGTTTATGAAGCTTGGTCACCACGCCATCGATCGGACTGCGAATCGTTCGCGCTGCGATTTGGGCACGAATCTTGGCCACTTCAAATTTGCTTTCTTGAGATTCTTCGAGAGCTAGTCGATAGTCGGCTTGGGCAGATTCAAATTGCGATTTAGCTTGCTCGATTTCAAATGGATTTGCATGACCTTTTTCGACGAGCGAATCGAGATTGGTTAATTTGGATTGCCGCAGTTTCAAGATCGATTGGGTCGCTTCGATTCGAGCCGTGGAATTTGCTCTCATTTGCGCGAGTTTTTCTGTTTCGACGAATACCTCAATGTTCAGGACTCCCAGGGTGTCTCCTTTGCGAACCATGTCGCCTTCGCGCACTCGGATCTCCGCGATAACTCCAGCCTCGGCGGCAGCAACGTCGCTTATTTCGAACGGCTGCGTGAACGTCTTGGTGAGCTGAGCATCGACAATGGTTCCTGAACACACGACGACTGCCGCTGCTATCAAACAGTTGAAAAATGGGAATCGCCGATCCATCGGAAAACCTCAAAACGTAAATAATTAGTCGTGACTTGAAACAGATTTGCGAACTTCGTCAAACCAATTGTCTTGCAATACGAGCTGCTGACGCAGGCGGAATTGCTCAGCTTCTTCGTCTGATTGCGCGCTGAGTACAGCATCGGAGAAATCGTGATTGGAGCGACCGGACGCATCGCATGAGCGTTTGATAGCTTCGGCTAGCTCCGGTGCTTTCTTGGCCAAGAAATCATCTTCGGAAGAAACAAAGAATTGTGCTGAGCCAACGTCGCCCTGCCTGGCACATCGTCCAATCAATTGCTGATCGATTCTGGCTGATGAGTGTGGTTCGGTCGCCAACACGTGCAAGCCACCTGCTTCCTTGGCAATTTTGTCCAACTTGATATCCGTTCCACGTCCGGCCATATTGGTGGCAACCGTGATCGAGCCGACAAGTCCGGCTGCAGCGATGATTTCGGCTTCGTCCGAATCTTGGACGCCGTTGAGGACCACTGGCCAAAGGTTGACCTGACGAAGCGCTTCTTCGACACGCTGGCTTTCGCGAATAGTTCGTGTTCCGATCAAAATAGGTTGGCCCGTCCGGTGACGTGCAACAACGTCTTTGGCGATCGCTCGCAGTTTGGCGTCCCAAGTGCTGAAAAATTCTGTCTTAAGAATTTTTCGACGGCACGGCAATCGCGTTGGAATCTGAACGACACCAGAGCCATAGACTGTCTCGAATTCCCGTTTCACTTCCCAAGCTGTTCCAGTCATGCCGCACAGCAAATGATATTTCTGAAAATAGCGTTGGCGAGTTACGCGCGCTCGCGACGGCGTCGAAGAGTAAATGATTAAATTCTCTTTTGCTTCGACCGCTTGATGAAGGCCATTTTGCCAACTGCGGTCGTCGAAAATGCGGCCCGTGAATTGATCGACGATGCGAACTTTTCCATCACGGACTACATAGTGCTCGTCGCGACAAAAAAAAAGCTGGGCTCTCAAGGCATTTTCGACGTACGATTGCCAGGGACGATCCAAGGACAGGCTGGTCGTTCGGTGGAATGCATCGAGCGTTTTGGAACGACCAACCGGCTTGAGCAAAATCTGATGCGTACTCGTCAGACGATAGTCTGTCTGATCGACGAACGACTCTGCTAACTGTTTCGCCAGCAGGTAGGGTCGTGGATCTACGCGTTCCGGGGTTCCGCCACTAAGGACTAACGGCGTGGTCGCTTCGTCGATCAAAACACTATCGGATTCGTCGACGACAGTACAACCTTGGCCTTGTTGCTGGATTAGCAACGTCATGGGATTAAAATCGTTGAGCGCGTTGATAATGGAATTTCCAAACAACGATTGCTGCTGCTGACGTAGCGTGACTTGATCCATGAGGAAGTCGAACCCGAATTGATAACCGGGCCCATAGGTAACGTCGCATTCGCATGCCAGTCGGTTGTTGCGATCATTACCGGGTTTCTTTAGCATCCCAATACGAACCCCAAGCCGCTCGAAAAAGGGTCTGAGTTCGTCGTAATCGCGTTGGGCCAAGTAATCGTTTGTCGTAGCAACGTGGACACCGCGGCCAAGAGCGGACAACAAGTAAGCTGTCATCCCTGCGACGATGGTTTTTCCTTCGCCCGTTTTCATTTCAACGATTCGGCCAAGAGCCGATTCGATGGCCGCTAAGATTTGCACATCGTGGGGGGCAAAACCAAAGGTTCGTTGGACCGAGACGATGGCAAGTGCAGTGAGTTGGCATGCCGTCTCAATGTTCAAGCCTTCGGAACCATCGAGCCGCTCTCGCAGTTCTAGCGATCGCGCCTTCAATTCGGCCTCGCTCGACTTCTCCAGCCGGGACGCAAGTTTGCGGCTTTCCTGAACTTGTAGGGAGGAAACACGACGGTTTCGGTTCGTGCCTCTTCTTAATAGTGAATCGACGAAACTCAATCGCTTGTTCTCGCTTCCATACAAAGAACACTTGACGATGGCATTAGCAAAACGCGCGGGCCACCTACACCGAACTTCGGCTTTCAAGTTCCATCAATGATCACACCATTACTCGGGAATTCATTATAGATGGGCACGTTTTGGACTTCCTCGGGAATGATTCCTTCAGGACCAAGTCGTGGTGAAGGGCCAAGTTTGTCGGGGAACGCTCGCTTGACTCCATTGTCGTCAAAATACCCAATCTCGGTGTTTTCCCATTCCAAAAGCGTGCCGTTGGCTCGCTTGAGATTGAGAAAGCTCAAGTTGTATGTGAGGAGCGATTGTAGATAGCTGTACTCGCTTTCCGCAACGCGTTCCTGCGCGCGAATCAAGGATTCCAAATTCAAGCTCGACGTGCCATCCCCGTCGATCATACGTCGCCATCGAGCCTCGATCGTCGCAGCTTCCGAATTTGCGGCTGCCAAGGAAACCGCTTTGGCTTGCACTTCGCGAAAACTTGTTTCAAGCTCGCGAACCGCAACTTCGACTTCCGCTTTGACCGTCTCAAGTGCGGAACGATACTGTTCTTGCAATTGTCGAAGTTCGATCGTTCGGCGATCGCGGCGAGCGTTCGCCGCGCGATTGCCAATGGGTACTTCATATTGCAAACCAACGGAGTAACTGGGCGCTCCAGTCGTAAATTGATCAACCCAAGATCCACCGATATCGGAATTGCCACGCAAACCACTTACGTAGGCTTGGGTTATAAGGTTGAGTTGAGGCATTAATTCGTGTTTTGCCATCTGCAATCGCGTTGCACCTGCTTTAATTTGTAGCATGGCCGCCTTGATCTCGGGGCGATGGAGCACGGCGGTTTCCATTTGCTCTAAGGACTGCACTTCGAATGGGTATGCAGCAGGAACCTCAGCCGGTATGAGTTCTGTTAATTCGGCCGTTCCCAATTCCGCTGCATTGATCAGCGCGCGAAGCCGTGTTTCCGCGTTCTTAGTCGCTGCTTGAGCACGGATCAAATCCGATTGGCGATTTTGCAAAGCGGCATATGCACTTACCAGTTGCGTCGGCTGGGCATCAAGCGTCCGTCGTGATTCCAACTCGTCGTAAACTAGCTTCGTTTTTAGGTAAAGTCGTACTTTCTGAGCAAGCGAACCACGCTCTAAATATAACGCCCAATATCCACGGGCAATTTCTAGCAGGTGCGATTGAAGCTGTCTAACGAACTCTTCGTTTGCGGTTTCTACGTCGGTTCGTGTGAGCATTTGAAGGCTGGTGTTGTACTGAGTACCCCTACCACGCATCAAGGGAATCGTAAAATCCAAGGTCATCCTGCTGGTACCTTGGTCGTTGGGAATAAAGAAATTGGAGTTCGTG
>JANMNK010000652.1:0-4169 GCA_031373875.1 Pirellulaceae bacterium
AACAGCTAGGCGTAGTTGCGGGAGTGGCCATTAATCCGTCGACCCCTTTTTCCAAAATAGACTCGGTTGCCGGATTTGCAGATTTGATTTTAGTGATGAGTGTCGAAGCTGGTTTTGGTGGACAGGCTTTTAATCCTGTCGCCGTCGATCGTTTACGCGCTCTTAGGAAACGTGTTCGACCGGATGTTTTGTTGGAAGTTGACGGTGGCATTAGTTCGCAAACCATTCGGGTTTGCCGCGATGCTGGAGCGGATTTATTTGTGGTTGGTTCGGCGATCTTTCGTCATTCCGACTATCAGAATGCAATGCAAGATTTGGCATCAGCGTGTTGCCAAACGAACGTGTAATCATTGGAAGAGGTTTATGTTACGGATCGTATTAGTGCGCCCTGGCGCAACTTTGTTTGACGAAGCTGGGCGAATCAAAGGAAGCTTGGATTTCCCACTGAGTCCTGAGGGCACTTCTCAGGCAGATAAAACAGCGACGGAATTGGCAAACATCCCTTTGGATATTGTCTATTCTTCACCATGCGAGTCAGCACGTCAGACAGCCAGTATTTTGGCAAAGCGCTGCCATAGTAAAGCCAAAACCGTCGACTGCCTTCGAAATATTGACCACGGTTTGTGGGAAGGGAAACTGATTGACGAAGTCAAACGTCAGCAACCTAAGGTCTACCGCCAATATCAAGAATCCCCGGAATGCGTTTGCCCTCCTGGTGGCGAAACCCTGGAATCGGCCAAAATTCGGGTAGAAAAAACTCTCAATACGTGGCTTAAGAAACATGATACGGGCACGATCGCCTTTGTTATTCCTGAGCCGTTAGCCAGTTTGGTCAAGCATTTGCTTGTTTCCAGCGACTTAGGCGACCTTTGGAAAGTGGAATGCGACAATGGAAGTTGGGAGATTCTTCAGGTTGAGCCTAGCAAAGTTGCTTTGACCTAAACCCAAAACTAGAGCAAAATAGGGGCACGCGATAATTGGTGTTGCCCTTGGAGCCGTAGACCTTGGTCGATGCTGCCTAGGGCTGGCGAATCGCTGTTTGGGAATTAACCAATTCGCGACGTGTCGATCGAATTTATTAAAAACTATCAACGAGGCTGCCCCACGTGGATACTCAACCGCAGGCCGTTCCGACATTGCCCAAAAAGCGAGGCGTCCCAGAGGGGCTTTGGTTAAAGTGCCCGGGCTGTCAGAACTCGATTTATCGCAAGGAAGCCGAAAAGCTTCAAAACGTCTGCCCGCGATGTCGTTATCATCTCTATGTTCCGGCCTTGCAACGCGTTCGGCAGCTCTTGGACGAGGGAACCTTTGAGCCGCTTGGCGAGGAACTCTTACCAACCGATCCACTCCAGTTCACCGACAAGAAGCGTTATTCGGAGCGCCTGGTCGCGGAGCAAGAAAGGACTGGCTTGACGGATGCTGCACTGACTGGCACCGGAATGATTCGCGCGCGGCGAGTTGCATTGGGCGTCACTGACTCGGCGTTCATCATGGGAAGCATGGGGTCGGTCGTTGGCGAAAGACTAACACGCCTCATCGAAACTGCCACGGAGAATAATTTACCGCTTATTATCGTTAGCGGCTCTGGCGGCGGGGCACGAATGCACGAAGGCATATTATCGCTCATGCAGATGGCCAAAGTCTCTGCGGCCTTGTCGCGTTATCACCGCAGCGGCGGCTTGTACATTAGCGTCCTCACCAATCCTACCATGGGTGGCGTGGCAGCCAGTTTCGCGTCGCTTGGAGATTTGATTTTTGCCGAACCCAAAGCACTTATTGGTTTTGCGGGTCCTCGTACAATCAAAGCGACGATCAAGCTGGAGTTGCCTGCAGGTTTTCAAACCAGCGAATTTTTGCTTGAGCATGGCTATATCGATCGAATTGTCGAGCGTGATCGACTGAAAAATGAAATAGCGCGCGCAATCGATTACTGCGGAAAGTTGTAATGGGGCTTTTCGATAAGTTCTTCAAAGACAAGCGGGCCGATATCGAATTGCGATTTCTTCGCATCCGCTCGTCCGTCTCCGGGACGATGAGCAATTTCTATGTTGCCAAAGATCATGACCGAAATGACCAAATCGTCGGTGTGAAATTATGCGATCCCGAAAAAGTTGATTTCTTTGAAAGTCGATTTAGAGGACTTAATAAGCCCAGCGAAGGCGAAATCGCTGTGTCCATGAAGCATCCCAACGTGGTCACGACCTACGAATATGGCATGTCCACAAAAGGCCTGCCGTACTTGGTGATGGAGTTTGTCGACGGTCCAGGGCTGCAGCAGTTGATTCAGAATCGCGCTGAGAATCTGCTGCAAGGGCACCGCATGTCGTTGATTCGGCAAATGGCCGAAGCCCTCAATTATGTGCACCGTGTCGGGTACATCCACCGCGACATCTGCCCTCGCAATTTTATTTGCAGCCAAGATATGACGACTGTCAAGCTCATCGACTTTGGTCTGTCCGTCCCGGCAAAGAAAGAGTTCATGCAGCCCGGTAATCGAACCGGAACGCCGCTCTACATGGCTCCCGAAGTCGTTCGGCGTCGGACAACCGATCATCGTTTGGACATTTTTTCGTTCGGCGTCACGTGTTATCAAATGGTTTGCTTTGAGCACCCATGGCCAGGAACGGAGACCTCCGGATTGGCAGCGCTGCACCACGATACTTCGCCGCCCGCTGACATTCTCAAATTTCGACCAGACACTCCACCCTTATTGGCCTCCGCCATCATGCAGGCATTGCAAGCCAACCCGATGCAGCGAACTCCGGACATGGAAACTTTCCTGAAACAGATTAAGCCCGTCAAAGCTGACGATTTATAGGCAAAGGCGGCGCAAAGTCATTGGCAACACGATTTCCGGCATAGACCGAATCGCATAATCGTTGAAATTCTGACTCTCGATTCGATTCGCTCCCGGTCACGGCTTTGTGATCGCCTATCATGATGGATCGTTTTGTACTCGCACCAAAAACCCGTACGCCCGTTTTTTTCATCCGGACGGAGTGTTATGATCGTTATTCAATCCGGGCTGGAAACTAGGCGAGCAAGTCTTGTGATACGTACCAGTACAAATTTGAAAGAACGTTCAGGATGCCAACAATGACTCGTCGCAATAATCAGCTGCTTATTGGTATCGTGTTGATTTCGTTGGTAATCGGGTGCGACTCGCAGGATCGACGTTCGGTCACCCTTCCCAAGGGTATGCGGCGAGCCAATTCAAACGCCACTATGGCTAAACCCACTGGAATCGCAGGTGGTGCTGGCGAAGTGTCCACGATTGCTGCGTTTGGGCGTTGGTCACCTAATCCAAACTTGATGTTCCTTAGCGAGCCAGTCGCTCGTTACTCCGAAGTACTCTGGGAGCTGGATTCAGTAACTGACAAGCAGCGATTGCGATATATGATCATCGACGCAGGGTACATGCTTGGCGATGTGGAAACAGACATTGGCTTTCGAAGGCTTGCTCCTGATGCAAAATTGATTTCGGAAATCTATTGGGAACAAGCACACGCATTCGCCCAGACAAGCCATCCCGATGACGCGATTGCGGCCATTCGCAATTCGATTCGATTCGGGATGTCCGATGCCAATCGAATACAACATTCCAAAGGACTGGATTCCTTAAGAGATATGGAGGCGTTCAAAGAACTGATTGGGACGTGCAACAATTCCCATCATTCACAGACCGTAGTGGCGGTCCATTCTGCTTTCCCAAATCAGCCCATGTTTATCAAGTCGGACTACCAGGATTTCAAAGACAACTCGGTTGACATTTCAACGCAAATCGAAAATCTTGCTGTGATCTATTATTGGGGATCATGGAGTCGTCCGTGCCGGGAAATGTTGCCTTGCATCGAAACTACTCGACAAACGTTTGAGAATCGGGGAGTCAAATGTTTTGGAATTGCATTGGAGCCCGGTTCGAGGGACGCGCAAGCCCACATTAAGATCGCGATGAAAGATGCCCAAGCTAATTTCCCGGTCTATCTCGACCGATTTAATGAGCAAGGGCGAAACGCTCTGTCGCAAGAATTGCTTCCTGTCACGCTCATCGTGAACCAGCAAATGATGGTTTTGGCCAAGATCCCCGGTTACCAATCCCAAGATGTATTGACTGGCGTTCTGAACCATTTGCATGCTGACGCGTCGCGTGCGCCATCGTTCTGAACGGC